>CAMBIM010000016.1 GCA_945867505.1 Chitinophaga pinensis | reverse complement strand
TATGTAAAAGATCTGAAATACAAGTGGCAGGATTTTGATACGCTTTCTGTTTTTCAAACCGAAGCCAAGTATGCTTACTCGCAGGGGTTGGTTTCATCTAAAGGCTACCCTACCGATGATATTGCAGCCAATGCTAAAAATCTTTTCACTTTCAAGTATTCGTATCCATCCTTTGGAGCAGATTTAGGCGTAACCTACCAATGGCGACCTAAAAAGGATAAATACAAGTATCAGATGGATTGCAAAGACGAATGGCGTTTCGACCAAAACCGCTACACGCTTGCTGCGGGCATCAGCTTGGTTGACATTGGTGCTATCCGTTATAAAAAAGGCGAATACAGCGGCAACTTTAAAGCCGATATTCAGGACTGGTTAGTAAAGAATGCTAAGTTCCCCGATGGTTTGCAGAGTATGGACGATACCATACGCACCCGCTTTAACGTAACCGATGATGGTAAGAATTATTTTACCATGGCCTTGCCTACGCGCATCAATCTGTTTTTAGATTACAACATTGCTTACGGTTTCGGTTTGAATTTGTCGGGCGTTATTTCGCCTAACATAGCACCTAACCGCAACATGGTGCACCATACTTCTTCGGTTACGTTCACTCCAAAATACGATCATGCTTGGTTTGGTGCATATATACCAATGACCTACGATGCACTAGGCAATTTCAGTTTAGGAACCACGCTCCGTATAGGACCGCTAATTGTAGGAACGCAGGATTTGCTGGGGCTGTTTGCTAAAAAACATGTTTACAATGCCGATATACATTTGGCACTGAAGGTGACTATTCCTTACCATAAAAAATATGACCGCGATAAAGACGGTGTGTCGAACAAACTTGATTTATGCAAGAAAGATAAAGGCACTTGCCAAACACAAGGCTGCCCCGACCGGGATATGGACGGAACCACCGACCCGGATGATAAATGCCCCGATACACCGGGACCAAAAGAACTGAAAGGTTGCCCAGATGCCGATGGTGATGGCATTACGGATATGGAAGATTCTTGTGTGAACGATAAAGGTCCGTTAGAATTCCACGGCTGCCCTGACCGCGATGGCGATAAGGTAATTGACAAGTTGGATGAATGCCCAGATACACCGGGCGAAAAAGAATTTAACGGCTGCCCTGACCGCGATAAAGACGGCACACCTGATAAAATAGATTTATGCCCAGATGTTCCGGGACCAAAAGACCACTACGGTTGCCCGGATACCGATGGAGATGGAGTTTATGATAACGAGGACAAGTGCATTCAAACACCGGGTGTTAAAGAAAACCTCGGTTGCCCATGGGCCGATAAGGATAACGATGGCGTGTTCGATAAAGACGATGCTTGCCCTGCCATTCCGGGCTTGCCGGAAAACAAAGGTTGCCCTAAGTTAGAGAAAAAGGAACTGGAAACCATCAAGTATGCTTTCGAGAACCTCGAATTTGAAACCGGTAAAGATATTATACGCAGCAGTTCTTATCCATCGCTTAACTCGTTGGCTTCTTTATTGATAAAGAAATCGAACTACGGTTTAAGAATTGAAGGACATACCGATAACGTAGGTCTGGACGAAAAGAACATGATACTATCGCAAAAACGTGCCGATGCAGTAAAGAATTATTTGACTAAGAAAGGCGTAAGCAAAACTTACTTGGAAACCTACGGCTATGGCGAAACCAAACCAATAGCTACCAACGAAACTAAAGAAGGCAAGCAAAAGAACCGCAGGGTGGAAATGACTATTACGTTTCATTAATAGTCACAGATCTTCCAGGTTTTAATAACCTGGAAGATCTTCTAATTTCGTCCTGAGCAAACTGGAAGGATTGAAACGCGCCCCGCCAATGGGGCGCGTTTTTTTGCACCTTCATTCTGAGCGAAGGTTTCCGTAGCGAAGCATCGGGACCGTAATGATATTTTTCATTTTAAAAATATTTGCTTGAATCATTTGTAAAACTATATTTGCCGTCCGTTTTAAAAGGGCTTCCAACTATTTTAAAGCGAAACGTTCTTAAAAAGCCTAGTTTGCCGATGTGTGTGAGAACATTTGGGTAAGTAAAGCCGAAGAGAACGAAACGAAAAAAAATTATAACAACTCTAAAACAAATAACAATGGCAGATTTAAAAGCATTAGCTGAAACATTAGTAAATCTTTCAGTAAAAGACGTTCAAGAATTAGCAACAATTTTGAAAGCAGATTACGGTATTGAACCGGCTGCTGCTGCTGTAGCTGTAGCTGCAGGTGGTGGCGGTGGTGCTGCCGCTGCTGCTGAAAAAACAGAATTTGATGTAATTCTTAAAAGCGCTGGCGCACAAAAATTAAACGTGGTTAAAATCGTTAAAGATTTGACCGGTCTTGGCTTGAAAGAAGCTAAAGATTTAGTTGATGGTGCTCCAAAAGCAATCAAAGAAAAAGTTGATAAAGCAACTGCAGAAGACTTAAAGAAAAAGTTAGAAGAAGCAGGTGCAGAAGTTGAAGTGAAGTAATTCACTCCACCTTGGCAACAATAAAAAGTCCCGCGATTAATCGCGGGACTTTTTTGTTTTATAGCCTTTCACGAATGGTTTAATCAATCAATTTACCCTGCGCCAAAACACTACGGCTACATTATCTGGGCGGGTTTCCGATCCAGCGTTTCCGGTACTCATATTACCTGCATTTAAGTTAAAGGTGTGAGTATGGTCGGCAATAGTGTGCGAATGATTGCCATCGGCAGTAATGTTATGAATATGCCCCATACAGCCATCACTTAGGCGGCCCATAAAGTTACCTACTGTATGCCTGCCGTCCCAACCCGCACCGCATGTTGATGGGTTATCGCCCATAGAAAGGGAGCCTGCATCGCTGCTTAAATTATCATCGTATGGTATCCAGATATTATTACTGTTGGTAACAGCACCCGAAGTGGAACCGGTGTGATTATGGTTGCCATCGGTAGTGGTGGTAAGCAATCCCGCGCCATTTATAATTCCGGCAACAGCGTGGTTATGGTCTTGCACTGCATTGGTTTGAAGTGTGCCGGTTAACACACCGCCAGCCGCTACGTTAGAAATTCCGCCTCTGGCGCGGATAAATTCTCCATTGGCAATATCCGAACTCACCCACTGAGTGCAAGGGTAAATTGCGTTAGGGTCTGCGGCATTAAACCATTGAATGTAGGTAGCACCAATGGGCGGTGTGTTTACATTTTGCCAGCAGGTGCCGGTATAAACTTCTACTACACCCAAAGTAGTATTATAACGCACAGAACCTGCAGGTGCTCCGGCAGGTTGCTGAGCAGTAGTGCCGTTTGGTAAACCAATAGCATCTGTAGAATTTACTTGAAAGGAAACGACAGGAGTGGTGGTATTTAAACCCACGTTGTTTCCATTTTGAAACAAAGCCGAATTGCAAACGGTGGTGGCAGAAGAAAACAAGGCAATGTTGCCCGTAGTAGCTGTGTTGCAAATGGTTGAAGATTGGCAAAGCGATGTCCATGCACCGTTATAGTAAAAATAGCAACCTAGTGTGGTGTCGTAAACCCACAAGCCATTGGCCGGGGTGGTAATGGCTAAACGCTCGGCAGTAGTCATGCGCGGAGCAAGAAAACCTTTAGTGTTTGAATTTAGTTCAAGAATAGAAGAAGCATCGGGGGTAGGTGTGCCTATGCCTACATTGTTTTGTGCGCTGACAAGTGCTGCCGAAAAACAAATAAGAAGCAGTAAACTATTTCTCATGAAAGTATTTTAGTGTAATGAAGATATACTTTTAGAAATGATAGTTGCAAAAGTGCAGTTACACTTTAAGATGGATATTCAAAATAATTTCTTTCGGTTTCATAGAGACGAATTTGCAGGGTGTATTTAGCATCTAGCTTCGCCCTTATAAGATTATAAATAACCACTACTATGTTTTCACCTGTAGGGTTTAGGTCTTTGAACTCCAGGCAGTCGAGGTTTAAGTTTTGATGATCGAAGCGATTATGCACTTCGGTTTGCAGAATTTCTTTTAGTTCAGTCAGGTCAATTACGTAACCAGTTTCGGGGTCTATTTCGCCAACTACTTTCACATCAAGGCGGTAGTTATGCCCGTGGTAGTTTTCGTTAGCACACAAGCCGAACACTTCTTTATTTTTTTCGGTGCTCCAGTCTTTACGGTAAAGTTTATGGGCAGCATTAAAATTTATTTTGCGGTATACGGCAACTTTGGGGGTAGACATAATTTAGAATTTAATGAACGCTAACATCCTTCTCTTTTTCAAATAATCAAAATCGTGTTCCATTGCAAAGGCTTCGCGCTCAAAAATAATTTTCTTGTATGCCTGATAGTGGTTGTGCAATTTGATGAGGTGATAGAGATAGTTAAAGAAGTAAAGAAAATAGAAAGGCACGATCAACAACTCTAATTGTTGGCGATGGTGTATTTTTTCATGATTAATCAACAGGTGGTTATCCTGCATCTCTTTCTTCTTAACAAAAATGAAAGGATAGAACGCCAAAGCAGAGTAGGGAATAAAGCGGGTAACAAGTATCATTTATTTCTGCTCCAGTTTCTCTAACCGCTCTAATAGTTTTTCGTTTTGAAGCTTTAAAGCATCTATCTGTTGCTGTTGTTCCTGCACTGCCTTTACCAGCGGCACCACAAACTCGGCATAGCGCAGCCCCATTACGTTGCCTGCTTTATCTACCCCGCTAAAATTGTAGCCAATGCTATTGGCGGCAGCATCTACCTGTTGGGCTATAAAGCCGCTAAAGCGAATTCGCTCTATGTCATGCTTACCGTTCCATTCCTCGTTATCATTCTTAATGCCCAATAATTCTTTTTCACGGGCAATGTTGTAATGGTAGGTAACAGGTTGTAATAAACTGATAAAGCTTAAGCCCGGTACGTTGTGTTCTATATTTTGTTTCACGCGCTGGTCGGAGTAGGTGGTCCAACCTACTTGTCCGCCAATAGTAATCATGCTGGTGTTTCCTATCACTGCTTTGTTACTTACATCTACCACAGCTGTAGACCCTATAGCCATAGCGTTGGTTAAACTATTTACCGATGCATCGGCAGCATTGCCCACAAAGGTATTGAGTGTACCGGTGGTAATAGTTCTGCCGGCCGAAAGACCGAGACCGGTATTACGGTCACCCAGAGTGTTATACAAAGCTTCATTACCATATGCGGTGCTAAAGTTTCCGGTGCTGTTTAAATACAATGCCCGGTAGCCAACAGCCGTATTTTGCTGTGCTCCGTTAGTGGTGTACATAGCTTGGTAGCCGGCAGCAGTGTTACCATCACCGGTGGTATTAGTGTATAGTGCCTGATTGCCCACGGCTACGTTAAAGTCTGCATTATCGTTACCATAAGCGGCTTCTCTTCCTATAGCAGTATTATAAAGACCGGTACGGTTATTATACATAGCGCGGTAGCCTATCCCTGTATTATCATTACCAGTGTTATTGCGATAGAGGGCTTCGGTACCTACCCCTGTGTTGGAAGCTCCAAAGGAGTTGAAGTAAAGCGCATTAGCCCCGGAAGCTGTGTTGTAAAAGCCAGAACTATTGGTATATAAAGCCCGATAACCTGTAGCCGTATTGTAGTCGCCAATACCATTGGAATAAAGTGCCTGATAGCCAATGGCGGTAGTGCGTATAGCCACAGCATTGTTTACTCTACCTGCTTGATAGCCCAAAAAAGTTTCTCCACCGCTGGTTACCCTGCCCCCTCGTTGGTTAAACACGCGAATATTGAATGGAATATTATCTGTTGTGCCAATGAAATTAGTGCCGTCAACTGTACCGGCATTGCCCGTAGTGTGCCATTCATTCTGGTTGCCATCGCTGCTGTTAAGGCTAGTAATTACCCACCGGTTATCGAAGGTATTATACTGCAAAGTAACAGAACCCTGCGAACCCACTGTTATATCGCCACCGCTGCCGGTAATAATTCTGTTTGCCAATGCGGAAGAGCCGCTCTCATTCAAAATATCAATCTTATCGATAGTAGCATTGTAGAGAGTTACTATTCTGCCATCGGTACCTCCCGTAAACCCACTATAAGTAAAGTCATTGCCATAGGTACTGGTAATACGGTAGCTTGAAAATTTATTGGTTACCAAATTGAAATTATTGTTGTTAGCTACCGTATTGACAATGCTGTTGCTGACTCTATAGCCATAATCGCCATTAATATCAAGATAGTTTAGAGGGATTGTAGTTCCTATGCCCACTAAACCAGTAGCATCAACGGTAATACGTTCGGTGTTGTTTGTTCTTACAGTAAGCGATTTATTGTCGGTGGTTCCTAAAAAATTGATGGCAGAGTTTGTGCCTGTATTTCCGGTAAGGCCCCAGGCATTGCTGCCACCTGTAGCGCCCGTTGCACCGGTAGCTCCTGTTGAACCCGTAGCACCAACACCTGTTGCACCAGTTGTTCCTGTGCTACCTGTATTTCCTGTAGAACCAGTTACACCTGTTACACCTGTTGCGCCAGTGTTGCCTGTGTTTCCTATAGAACCAGTTGCACCTGTTGCGCCAGTGTTACCCGTATTTCCTGTAGAACCAGTTACACCTGTTGCGCCAGTGTCGCCTGTGTTTCCTGTAGAACCTGTCACACCCGTTGCTCCAGTGCTTCCAGTATTTCCTGTAGAACCAGTTACACCGGTTGCGCCAGTGTTGCCTGTTGCACCTGTTACACCAATACCTGTTGCTCCAGTGCTTCCTGTATTTCCTGTTGCGCCTGTGGCTCCGGTTACCCCTGCTCCTGTTGCACCTGTAGCTCCATCTAAACCAGTAGCTCCAGTAGCTCCAGTGTTTCCATTTAATCCTGTTGCTCCAGTGTTACCTGCTGCACCTGTTGCTCCAGTGCTTCCTGTAGAGCCGGTTGCGCCTGTGGCTCCGGTTACCCCTGCTCCTGTTGCACCTATGGCTCCATCTAAACCAGTAGCTCCAGTAGCTCCAATATTTCCATTTAATCCTGTTGCGCCAGTGTTGCCTGTTGCACCTATTACACCAATACCTGTTGCTCCAGTGCTTCCTGTATTTCCTGTTGCGCCTGTGGCTCCGGTAAAACCTGCTCCTGTTACACCTGTAGCTCCATCTAAACCAGTAGCACCAGTTGCTCCGGTGTTTCCGTTTAATCCTGTTGCGCCAGTGTTACCTGTTACACCGATACCTGTTGCTCCAGTGCTTCCTGTATTTCCTGTTGCGCCTGTGGCTCCGGTTACCCCTGCTCCGGTTGCACCTGTAGCTCCATCTAAACCGGTAGCACCAGTTGCTCCAGTGTTTCCATTTAATCCTGTTGCGCCAGTGCCTCCTGCCGTTCCGGTATTTCCCGCTGCTCCTGTTGGTCCGGTGGCTCCTGTGTTACCATTTAGTCCATTTAATCCTGTAGAACCAGTTGGTCCGGTAGCACCTGTAGCTGCGCTCCCTCCGGCAGTCTCGGCATACAGGGCATAAGGCACACTAACCAACTCGCTGCTGCCCATGTTCAGGTAGTTGGTTCCTCCGTTGGGGTCAAATTCTACTAGTAAATATTTATTGCCACCAGCCCAGTTTATAGTCGAGAAGCTACCAATGGTGGCTGTGCCGTAACCAATTTTTACCGTGAACAAACCAAACTGGTTAGTAGTAGCCGTTTGTGTTTCCTGATACACCGCAAAGCCGGGGTTAATACCAGTGTTAACCGATAGTCTAACAGAAATTTGGCGATTAAGATAAGGGTTGCCACTGGCATCGCGTGCTATTGCCTGATAATTGATAGCCTGCGGCACTTGTGCGGTTGCTATTTCTACCAATAAAAAAGGTAGCAATAATAGAGTTGCTATACTCTTCAACAATTTACGCATATACATAAGGCAGTGTAAAAATGAACGCGCAAGATAAATTAGTTTTTGGCGGTAGAAAGAGTTGCCTAATTGAGGGTTGTGGCTGCCTTTACAATTCGGCTAAAGCCGAATGTCTATTTCAATAATTGCCGTTGGCTTAAGCCAACGGCAAAGAATAAACCCACCCGCTTTAGCCAAAATTAGTCATTAACTAATAGAATTGCTCTACAGGATTGAGGATGTATATCGCCTTATACACAAAGACTTTGCAAGTGTGTTTGATAACTTCTCTAAAGTTTAAAATTTTCAAGAAGTTAGATACATGACGCAATTTTTTTTAAAACAAACTCAAACAGCTTTCAATTAAAACAACTAAAACGCGCGGCTGATACCCACCACCCATCTAAACGCTACGTGCTTTTGGCTAACGTAAGGCGCGTGGCTGATAAAGAAGGGAATATCGAACCGGAAAGTAAGCGGCTTAATGCCTTGCAGCGGCCCCCACTTCTTAATGGTGAGCGCCAAACCCGCACCGACATCTACACGAACTTGCGAAAGTTGTTGCTCGCTGTTGCTGTTGGTGTAGGCAATGGCCCCCATATCGGCAAACAGGTAAGTGTTGAGGTTGAAAATATCCTTCAGCTTTTGGCTCTTCACTTTTACTATGCGGTTAAAATCAACTTCGGCATTTACTGCAAAGCCCGAGTTGCCTTTGTAAGCCGGCATCACGTTGTTGTATTTATCTTTTTCGGCTAACAGATAACCCGCATAGCCGCGCATGTTTAAGCCGCCACCAAAGTGCAGGTGGTTTATATCTACATCATACTTATTGGCAAATGTTTGTGGCACAAAACCCACAGCGCGGTAGCATTTGCTGTCCATCATTTCTTCAGGATTGCCACCGGCAAAAAATAAGGCGCTCTCGCTCGGCACGTTATCACCGGTGCCGTATCTTCCGTAAACGCGGGTGCGGAAATCTAATTTCCACACGCTGGCTTTTAGAATATTGGTGAGCTCCAGATAATTATAATTGAACGAAGAAGTAAGCGCACCAGAACGCAAACGCGCAGTGATGTAGCCGTTAAACTTATCATCGCTGTAAGCATACGTAGCGGAAAGATTGAGGGATATGTTGAATTTCTTTTTGCTCGTCCACACCGCATCCCACTCACCGGGATACAGTAAATAGTTTCTCCACTCCTCTTTGTTGCGCGTAAAGGCTTTCACGTTTATATCTGCCGAAAAGTTTTTAGGGAACTGTTTGGTCAAACCTATCTTATACATTTCGCAGCCATCTAACCAACGGGAGTGGAAGTAAAACGTGGTGCGTTTCATTACCTTATCAATAGCATTGGAATAATCGAACCGGTAAGAAAAATAACCGGCTTTCTTTTTTGCTTCCTTACTTAAATAATAGCGCGGGCCGCCTTGCGCCAAGTGCGAGTTCATCCAAACGGTAAGCGAGAACACATGCTTTACGTTCATGTAATTGCCGTTGGCATTAATGCCGAATTTCAATCCATCATAAGCGTTCCACCATAAATCGGGCCGCATATACAGCCTGTATTTTTTAGAAGAAGCCGGAGGGTAGATGTGCGAATCGAACCGCAGCTCTACATTGCCGCGTTTGCGGTTATCCAGCATATTGATGTCTGCTAATCTTTCCGTTGGGTCAATAATTACATTCTTGATGCCATCAGGTATGGTAACAGTAGCTTGGTAGGTGGGTTGAAGTTTATCCCAGCCGTACCATTTGGGCAACGTAACCCCTAAATCCCCCGAAGGGGACTTAACGGCCGACTTCTCAAACCAAGTATTGGGTATAGTGTAATCATAAACCGAATCGCTGTTAGAAATTACGCGCAGGTCGATAGGCATTTGCATTCTGCCTTTGCGCTTAAGGTTGATGACGTATTGGTTTTTGAATTGTCCTTTCTTGATTCTGCCAATCTTATAATCAATGTTCTTGGTGGTTTCCATCCATTCATCAAAAAACCAATTCAAATCTACATGCGTAAACCGTGTAATGCTGTTGCGGAAATCTTCGGGATAAGGATGCGCAAATTTCCATTGTGCTACATAGTGTTTCATTGCTGCACTAAACAGCGAATCGCCCAACACGTATTGCAAATTATAAAGCATGGTTGATGTTTTGGCATACACATGCCGGTAACCACCGCCCTGCCCCAGCGCACCGTTAAAACCATCGCTGTGTGTATTGATAGGTTCATCGTTATAAATAATAGCATCGCTCAAGTGACTGTAATAGCATTTGTTATCGCGAACGGTAGCCGGCTCAAAAAACCGTTTATAATACCAACCGGTCTTGTCGCCAAACTCATAAGCAATTGTATCGCCATCAATCTGCTCCATGCCCCAGGCGGTTAGGAATTGCGTAAAGCCTTCATCCAACATAGGGCGATAGGTTTCGTTATTGCCCACCATACCATAAAACCAATTGTGCCCTACTTCATGCACCAGCAAACCTCTGTAAGATTTATCGCGTCCGCCATCTAACGTAAGCATCGGGTATTCCATACCATCGGCAGCATCGGCAACTACAATCTTCGGGTATTCATACACACCAAAATCTTTGCTGAAAACAGAAATAATTTTTGCCAGATAATCTGTTGCATTTTGCCAGCCGCTGGCATGTGGTTCCTGAACAATGGCGGTGCAGTGAACACCTTCGCCATTTCCTCTACCGGGGTAAATAATTGTATCGTGAATACGATAAGTCGGGTCAGCAGTAAAAGCAAAGTCATGAACGTTCTCGGCATGATACTTCCATGTTTTGCGTTCGTTCTTTTTGTAAGGAGTAATTACCGAAGGAACAGAATCCCATTTCTTATCCTTAAAGTTATAGATGTCTAACTTCTTCTTTAGCGAATCGGGCAGCACTTCGCTTTCATTCTGCAACATACCGGTGGCTTCTACCACAAAGTTGGAGGCAAGCGTTAAGTTTACATCAAATGTTCCGTAGTCGCCATAAAATTCACGGTTCAAATGCTGGTCGGTGTTCCATCCGCTCTTGCGGTCGTACACACAAATCTTCGGATACCACTGGCAGCCGTTGTAATGCTTACTGCTCCACGCTTTATACTTCTTCATGCGTCTGCGCGTAGAGCCTGCATCATAAAAGGTGCGGAACTTAATTTGAAAAACCTTCGCTGCATTAGGCGCAATGGGTTTATCTAAAAATACTTTGATGATAGTATTGTCTAATTGCGTTTGAAGGGTAACCGAATCTTGCGTTTGTATTTCATCAATCAGCGTTCCAAGTTTTTGATTTTCATATTTGCCATAGCCAACATGCGCATCGTTATTATCCTGCAAATTATCTAAGTAAGAACCCGGCTGAAAAGCATTTTGATAGAGATTAAAATAAACGTAGTAAAGCGTATCGGGTGAATTGTTGTAGTAAGTCAGTTGTTCATCACCGGTTATTACATCGGTAGTTTCATCCAGGCTTGCTTTTATTTTGTAATGCACATCCTGCTGCCAGTAGCCTTCAAAGGGTTTTCTGTTCTTCCAGTATTGCGGGGTGTTGAATTGGCAATCAGCAATAGGCAACAGGCAATAAATACAGAAGGCGAGGAGAGTAAATTTTTTCATTACAAAATATAAATTTGAAAACTCTAAATAAACAGGTTTTGCCGAATAGCCCTTCCAACGAAAAGCTCTATCAAATAGCCCTCACACTTTTGCCAAACGTAGGCAGTGTGCTGGCCAAAAACTTAATTGCCTATTGCGGCAGTGCAGAGAATGTTTTTAAAACTTCGAAAGGTAAACTAGAAAAAATTCCACAGATCGGAAAAGAAAGAGCCGAAGCCATTGCCGCCGCCGATGTAATGAAAGAAGCAGAAGCAGAGTTAAAGTTTACCGAGAAGTATAACATCGAGCCTATCTTCTTTACCGATAAAAATTATCCGCAGCGTTTAAAAGAATGTGCTGATTCCCCCGCACTACTTTATTACAAAGGCAATGCCGATTTGAATGCCGAAAAAATTTTAGGCATAGTAGGCACTCGCAGAATTACAGACTACGGTAAGGAAGTAACCAAAAAGTTAGTTGCTGATTTAGCCGGACAAAATATTCTAATCATCAGTGGCTTGGCGTATGGTGTTGATATAGCTGCACACAATGCTGCACTTGAAAATAATTTGCAAACCATTGGTGTGCTTGGTCATGGGTTAAATACTATTTACCCTAAACAAAATAAAAGCACCGCCACAAAAATGGTAGCGCAAGGCGGTTTGCTTTCGGAGTATAAATCTACCGATGAAATGCACCCTTCTAATTTTCCTAACCGCAACAGAATTGTTGCCGGTATGTGCGATGCTGTTGTGCTGATTGAATCTGCCATTGAGGGCGGTGCTGTAATTACGGCCAACGTTGCGCACTCCTACAACCGCGATGTTTTTGCTTTCTCTGGCAGAGCAAACGATAAGTATAGTGCCGGTTGCAATTTTCTTATCAAAACAAACAAGGCGAAGCTGATTGAAAGTGCCGGTGATTTGCTCCGCGAAATGAATTGGGTGCCACAAGCACAACCAACAAAAGGCAAGAGACAACAACGGCAATTATTACTCACGTTAAGCGATGAAGAACAGAAAATTTACAATCTGCTAAACGAGCAAACCGAACTGGCTATTGATGAAATAGCCGATGCCATAGAAATGAATGTAAGCTCATTGGCTGCCACGCTTTTAGAAATGGAAATGAATAGCATTCTTGTTTCGCTACCAGGCAAGCGGTATAAGTTGGTTTAGTAAGCAATATTATAAGCTATCAACTCCCGCGTAAACCTGATTGGAACCTGATGCTGCTCACTTTCATAAGAGGTTACCCTATATATTTCTCCAACTCCTCTTACATAGTTTATAGTTTCAAAACCACCTCTACAACCCTGTGGGCTTCGGCTGGTATTTTGTGTAGTTAATATGGAAATGAAATTTCCTGCCACTGTTGCTGTTGGTATATTCCGCTCATGTAAATAAGTAAGGAAAGAGCCACATCCTCTATCTGCAGAATTTAACGGGTAGTCAACCTTTACATCTGTACTGTCGAATAAAATAATAGTGCCTCCCTGTAAGTAATACAGTTGGTAAGGAACAGTTTGGTAGGTTACCCCCGTTTCTTTTATTAGATAAGTGGCTGTGTAAACTTCACCATGCACCGTTCCAATTACTTGTCGGCAGCTATCGCATTGCGTAGCGTCCACAACTTTAATAGTATCAATTCCGCTATTAATTCTTCCACCATAATAATCGAACTCCGTCCAATTATAAACCCAATATGTTCCTGGTTCATAAATATCAATCTCTTTTGTAATGCCTGCTTCAGAAAGAGTTTTCGGCTTCTTATGCTCCACTGGTGTTTCTTCTTTCTTGCAGGAAGAAATACTGATACCAATAACTAAACTCAGAAAGATACATTTCTTCATTACATAAAAATTTTACTTCAAACGCTGCGCCCCAAATTATATTTTACGCAACCGCTATTTTCTATTCAGTAAAGAAGTTGCGCACTCATTAACTCTTTACTTTATTTGGCGGTAAAATCAATACACAGTGGCTAAGAAGAATAAACAACAGACAGCAGATAACAAACAACAGACAACTACAGTTGCGCCTCCTACCATTCCATCTTCTAAAATTCAACTTCCGAATTATACGTATTACGTTTTCATTTTCTTGTTCACCTGCATGTTGTATTCCAATACGCTTTGGAACCGGTATGCTATTGATGATACCATTGTAGTAACCGATAACAAATTCACCAAGAAGGGTTTTGGTGGAGTTAAAGACCATTTCACCCATGATATGTTTGAAGGATTCTTTGGCGAGCGTGGCGCTAAGTTGGTAAGTGGTGGTCGTTATCGCCCGTTGAGTATGACATCGCTGGCAGTGGAGTATGAAATTGTAAGAAAAATGCGTGGCGATAAACGCGAAGTAATTGATGAGAAGAACATCATTATGAGCGATGCTGACCCGTATCTCAACCCTATGCTAAGCCACGGAATAAATATTCTGCTCTTTGCGCTTACCTGTGTATTGCTGTATTATATCTTACAACAAATCATACCTAAGAAGTATGCACTCAAGACCCCTGTAGGGGATTTAGGGGTTGCCTTCTTCGCCACTCTACTTTATGCTGCGCATCCTATACATACCGAAGCAGTAGCCAATATTAAAGGGCGCGATGAAGTAATGTGTATGCTGTTATCCCTGCTTGCATTACTTGCTACTATTAAATATGCCAAGACCAACAAAATCATCCACTTGATTTGGGGCGTGTTCGTTTATTTCATTGCCATGCTATCGAAGGAGAATGCTATTACTTTTTTGGCAATCATCCCGCTTACATATTTCTTCTTTACCAATGCCAAACTGAAAGATTACATACTTACTGTAGGGTTGTATCTAATACCCGTTGCTGTATTTCTTTATCTGCGTAGCTTATATACGCATGCAGGCTTAACCGATGAGTCTCCTGAAATTTTGAACAATCCTTTTGTTGCGCCTTACAATGAATTCTCCATTCGTTATGGAACTACCCTTTATACTTTCCTGCGCTATTACTGGATGATGGTGTTCCCGCACCCGCTTACGCATGATTATTATTTCAACCAAGTACCTTATCTCGGTTTCGATAGCGGATTGGTTTGGGCAGCCATACTTTCAACGGTTGGTTTAGTTGTTTATTCGCTCTTAAATTTGAAGAAGAAATCAATTGCTGCATTCGGCATACTGTTTTTCTTCATTACGTTTTCAGTAGCCTCTAACATGTTGTTTACAGTGGGTGTATTGATGAACGAACGTTTCATTTACATGAGTTCACTCGGCTTCTGTATTCTTATGGCGTATCTATTCATACAATCAAAAGACCGGTTCAAACTTTCACCTAATTTAATTCTAGGTGCGTTTGCGCTTATCCTTTCTTTGTATTCGGTAAAAACATTTTCGCGCAACTACGATTGGAAAGACAGCTTCACGCTTTTCCGCAGAGATGCTATTCACAGTCCTAACTCTTCTAAAATTCAAACCTCGCTGGGGGGCGATTTAACCAAAGCGGCTGAATCAAACATTCCGGCACTGCGCGATAGTGGTATGATAAAATCGTTTTTCAAAGATTTGAACAGCGGTTTAACCGAAGAGCAATTGAACGCCATCAATATGATGCCCGATTCAATGATTCGTTATCTGTTGCTCGATTCTTCTATTGCGCATTTGAATGAAGCCATTCGCATTTACCCAACGCATAGCAATGCCTGGTTGTTGCTGGGTAACGCAGTTTACAAGCGCACACATAAACCGCAGGATGTAATTCCTATATATGAAAAAGCATCTGCCTATCGCGTAGGTGGTTATTACGATGCCAACTTTAACTTGGGTGTGGTTTACAACGAAAACAATCAACCGGGACCGGCTAAAGATAATTTACTGAAAGCTTTTGCTGTAAAGCCTGAACAAGTGGAGTGCCGTTACTTGTTGGCGCAAACCTATGCTAAGTTGAATCAACCCGATTCGGTAGAAATTTGGTTGCGCAAAGGCGAAGAGTTGAGAAAGATTGATGCTTCTGATTATTATCAGGTAGGAACCGGTTTTGGAAAGACAGCACACAATTTTGAAAAGGCAATTGAGTATTTAAACAAGGCGGTTGCTATAAACCCCAAAGTAGAATTGTATTACGAAGATTTAGGTGTAGCTTATGGTCTAAGCGGACGCTTTGATGAAGCCATTACAACTGCAGAGCGTTTAATTCAGGTTAATCCTAATTATCCGGCTGCATACATGAACCTTTCAGTTTCGTATCGCAACAAAGGCAACAAAGCCAGAGCCGACCAATATCTGGCTAAGTATAATGAAGTGGTGGCTTCGCAGAAAAAATAATTTAGAAAGCTGCCACTAATTTCACGAATTATCACTAAAGCAACCAATACCATTCACACTAATTCGTGTAATTAGTGGCTTTGTTTTCAATTGTATTTATGCGTTTAATTTTACAAAAGCCATTAACCAAATATTTCATTGCTGTCCTTGTAATTCTGGTGCTTTGTTTTTTGAGCAGAAACAGTGCACTACAATTCGCCTTCAAAAAAGCGCAGACATACTCTCTAGTAAATTACGATGTTATACTCAACGCTTCCTCCATTCGCTTTTCGGGCTTCTATAATATAGAATTGAAAGATGTTACCCTGCAACCCCAAGGCGCAGATACCTTTGTGCGCGTTGCAGAAGTCAGTTTAAATCTTTCGCTGCTCGATTTACTAACCGCTAAAATTGGTTTTGATGAAGTGAAAGTTCACAATGCACTAATCACCGCCTACCATCAACCGGAGCGAAATAATTTGCGATTTCTTAATTCGATAGGTAAAACAAAAGCTACTTCAACCGCTGCATCGAAAACAAACTACCGCAAGTTAGCATTGAACTTAAAATCGAAATTAGTCCGTGCGTTTAATACTGCTTTTGAATTAGAGAACATTCAATTGCTGTATCAGGATAGCGCAGCAAGTGAGAATGTGTTGATTCCGCTAATTCGTTACGATTTAGTAATTCTTTCCGGTTCGGTTATCAATCAAACTTTACACGATACCATAACCTTATCGGGTAAAGTATTAGATAGAAATAAATCATATCATTTTGAAGCGCAGCATAACAACGTAGCCGCTTATCTTCCTTTCCTAAACCGCGAGCATAGTTTAAAGTGCAGTTTTAAATCTATCACCGCTTCGCTTGACTTTGAGAACGGAAGTAATGAGTTGCAAATAACCACCAATGTTCAAACAGAAAACTTTCACTTCAACCATTGGCGATTGGCTAACGATGATGTAGTATTTGAACATGCAGAATTTACCGGCCAACTAAATGTGCGGAATGATGCGGTAGAGTTAGACTCTTCTTCTACCATAAAATTTAAAAACGTAACCACACAACTCTTCGCCAATTATCATGTGCAGCCCAATGCGGTTTTTACCGCTCATGTTCACATCCCCGAAACAGTGAGCGATACATTCTTCCACGGCTTGCCGCAAGGCATGTTTAATACATTGAAAGGAATCTCCTGCACCGGTTCGTTGGTTTACGATTTATTTTTTCAAATCAACGCTCAACAGCCGGACTCGCTCGTGTTTAATTCTTCGCTTACCCGTAAGAATTTCAGTATTAAACATTACGGTGCAGAAAACTACACGCGCATGAATGAACCATTTACTTATCAGGCTTATGATAAAGACCGGTTTGTGCGAAAGATCGAAATCTCTTCGGCAAATCCTTACTTCACTCCGCTCAATCGAATCAGCGATTATTTAGTAAAGAGTGTTCTGCAATCCGAAGATCCATCGTTTATGTTGCATCGTGGTTTTCTTCCTGAATCGTTTCGTGAGTCAATTATTAAGAATTATAAAGAACGAAGATTTGCGCGGGGCGGCAGCACCATTAGTATGCAATTAGTGAAGAATGTTTTTTTGAGCCGCGATAAAACTATTTCGCGCAAGGCTGAAGAGGCTTTGATTGTTTACCTGATAGAAAACCTTCGTCTTGTTCCTAAAGAACGAATGCTCGAAATTTACCTAAATGTTATAGAATGGGGACCGAATGTGTATGGCATTGGAGAAGCATCACGCTTCTACTTCAGCAAATCACCAAGCGAACTTACCTTGCAGGAAAGTATTTTCCTTGCTGGTATTATTCCTCGCCCTAAGTATTTTAAATATCAGTTTGATGCAGCAGGAAATTTGAAGCCATACTTGAGCGACTATTTCCGCATACTAGCCGGACGCATGGATTTTAAAGGATGGATTACTCCCGTTGATACTTCGGGCTTTCTGCCGAATGTAAAACTAAAAGGCGCTGCCTTGCGCATGGTAGTACCGAGCGATACAGTAATAATGCCTGAAGAAGAAGAGTTACCATAAAGAGGTAATAACAGTATTTTTTCTTCATTTGCTTCTATGAAAAAGAAGATAACCGTTCTAGGTGCAGGCATGGTGGGCAGAACGCTCGCCACCGACCTTTCTAAACAATATGAAGTAACCTCTGCTGATATATCTAAACATAATCTTGATTTGCTAAAAAAATCGGCAAAGGTAAAGACTGCCATTACCGATTTAAGTGATGCCAAAGAAATTAAGAAAGTAGTTGCCGATGCCGATTTAGTAATTGGTGCAGTGCCCGGATTTATGGGGTTTAATATGCTCAAGGCAGTGCTTGATGCAAAAAAGAATATTGTCGACATTTCGTTTTTCCCGGAAGACCCTTTCCGCCTGGATATATTGGCGCGCGAAAATAAAGTAACTGCGGTGGTAGATTGCGGAGTAGCACCAGGTATGGATAATATTATACTCGGCTATCATAATAAGCGCATGAAAGTTTCGCGCTTTGTGTGCATGGTGGGCGGCTTGCCTGCCGAGCGCAAAATGCCCTGGCAATACAAAGCTCCCTTCTCTCCTATAGATGTAATTGAAGAATATACGCGTCCTGCCCGTTTGGTAGAGAAAGGCGAAATAGTAACCAAGCCCGCGCTTACCGAATGTGAGTTCATCAACTTTGATGGCGTGGGAACGCTCGAAGCATTCAACACCGATGGTTTGCGCACTTTGTTAAGCATGGATATTCCTGATATGGCAGAAAGAACATTACGCTATCCGGGGCATGTAGATTTAATGAAGACTTTTCGCGATGCCGGTTTTTTCAACAATGATGAAATAGAAGTGAACGGCACCAAAGTGCGACCGGTAGATGTAACCAGCAAAATTCTTTTCACGCAATGGAAATACGAAGAAGGCGAAGAAGACTTTACCGTAATGCGCGTAATTGTAGAAGGCGAAGAAAAAGGAAAACAAAAACGCTACACCTACGATTTATTTGACCGGTATAATCACAGCACTAAAACATCGAGCATGGCGCGCACAACCGGCTATACGGCTACTGCCGTGGCTAATCTTTTATTAAACGGCCAATACAAAAAGAAAGGAATCATTTCGCCCGAAATGTTAGGCGAAGATGCTGCGTGTTTCGATTTCATTCTTTCCTACTTGAAAGAACGGAAGGTAAATTACAAGATGAAAGAGGAATTACTCTAATTCTTCTTTACCGCCTGTACTAAAATTAAACCCCAACCGGCAATAAAAAAGAAACCGCCAATAGGTGTAATCGGCCCAAGAACAATAGCAGGAAGGTGTGTTAGTTCGCGCGTAGCAAGCAGATAAAGCGAACCGGAGAAACAAAATATTCCGAGGATAAAACAAATACCTGCATTGCGAATAAGCACAGAGTATTCGCCTTTTAAATACATAGCGCAAGCAAAAATGGCAAGCGCATGATAAATTTGGTATTGCACTCCTTTATCCCAAATGGTTTGCTGATACGCATCTATAATCGGACGCAACGCATGTGCACCAAATGCACCCAGTATTACCGCAGTTAATCCGGCCAACGAAGCCGCTACTAAAAATCCCTTTTGCACAGTTTTTAGTTTATAAGTGAATGAATGGCGCGAAGTAAATGAAAATAGCTTTGCCGCAATTCAAATTTGTATGCAAAAGTTTAAAATACCCTTGATAGTTGCTGCCGTTCTATTGTTGGCAGTTGGCGCCTATTTCTTTTTCATTTCTTCTTCGGTTTATAATGGAGTTCCAAAATCTGCCATTGCAGTTATTGAAGTAAATAACTGGAATCAGTTTGCCGACAAACTTAATAACACAAGCACTGGTGGCGAGTTAAAGAAAACCGATGCCGTACAAAAATTACTGAGCGAAATAACTTTAATACAAGAATTGTTAAGCAGCGATAAAGGATTGAAAGAAGAAATAGGTTCGGGTAAAACTATTGCCTCCGTTCATTTAACTTCTGCTACCGATTACGATTTTTTGTTTACTGCTGAATTGAGTGGTGTAAATGATAACACTATTTTAAATCGTGTTCAATCATCGGGGAAAATGCGCTCGGTTAAGGTTCGGATTTTTAAGAATAATAAAGTGATAGATGTTTTTTTGAAAGACGGCAGACAACTTTGCTTTGCAAAACTGAAAGACATTTTAATGTTCAGCTTTACTCCTTTCCTAACCGAAAACGCTATGACGGCAATTCAAAGCGGAGATAACTTAACTAACGATAAAAATTTCAAAACCGTAAAAGAGAAAATATCCACCACGGCCGATTTGAATTTGTATTTCAATTTTCAGAAAGCCGATGTAATCTTTCCGGTGGCTTTAAGGGCTGAAAAAATTGCTTTACTAAGCGATGTGGCCGCTTGCGGAACATGGGGGCGTTATGAAGTAAAATTCAGTAACGATAAAATGGAAATGGATGGCAGTATTGCTACCAACATCGAAGCAACACAGCAAACAGAAAATATTTTTGCAGATGAACTCCAAGCTATTATTCCCAATCATGCAGCCTATGTGCAGTTTAGCATAATAGATACTCCCGGTGCAAATCCAACGCTCCTCTCCTACTTTAAAAGCTGGATGGGTAACGCAAAAGCATTTGCCATACTTGAACCACTAAGAGAAGACTTTGCAGAGCAAAATGTTTTTACACTTAGCTCAAAAGATAAACATAAAGCCATTGAAGATTTAAAGCGTTTAGTAGCTGCTGATGGTGAATCAGCAACACCGGTCGATACTTTTCTTACTTCTGAAATTTATAGTTTGAATGATGGGTCTATTATCAATCAGCTTTTCGGTAACAGTTTAGTCGGTTTTAAAAATTGCTTTTTCTGTGTAACAGATAAGGCTGCAATTTTCTGCAACAATTTAGATGTGCTGAATTTGTTGCTGGAAAAAATGAGCAAGGGCGAAACAATAGGTAACGACAAAATTTTTCTGGCAACAAGTTTCTCTCGGTTTGGCATGAACTCTTCTATTCAATATCTCAATTTCCAACGCAGCGATTTATTGCTGCGCGGACTCATACAGCAGAACTCTACCGCACTTAAATTCATTTCTTCTTTCAAAAATGTCTTTGCAGTTTCAAATACAACGGGCAATAAAATTTCTTCGCACCTTACGTTTAGCAACAGCGGAGAAAAGGCAGCCACTTCAGGTTTAATGTGGAAGACCAAACTGCAAACTGCGGCTATTTATACTCCACAAATTATTTTCAATACGAATACTAATGAGAATGAAATCTTTCTTCAGGATACAGCGAACAGCATTTACCTCATCAGCAAATCGGGTGAAATTCTTTTTACCAAGAACATTGGCGAACCAATTTTAGGCAGCGTAACTCCATTAGATTATTACAGAAATGGGAAGCAAGAATACATCTTCAACTCTGCGCAGCATGTATTTATTATTGACCGCTTAGGCAACGATGTAGCTTCTTATCCGTTACGCTTAAGCGGCACTGCAACTTGTGGAATGACATTGGCTAATAACCGGTATTACATTCCATGCAACAACGGAAGTATTTATGGCTACGAAATGAACGGAAGGCCATTATCAGGTTGGAGTCCGAAAGGCGGAACTGGTATTATCAATAATCCGCTATTGTGTTTCAGCAATAAGAAAACAGATTTTGTATTGGCGTTTAATAACTCGGGCAAACTTATTTTGATTGATGCAAAAGGAAGTGTAAACTGGAGTCTCGATAATCTGCCTGTGGTTAATCAAAACTTTTCGCTTCTTCAAGTAAACAATGATTTCAAATTATTAAATGCATCATCTAATCTACTTACTGAAATTTCGGCTGACGGGAACGACAACCTTAAACCTTTAATTGATAGTGCTTCTGCCTTTGCTGTTATTCAAACTTCGGATTCTACCTATACTTACTATTTCAGCACTAGCAAACAAATAAGGGCATATAACAACAAGGATGAGTTCCAAAGCGCTTTGAGCGTAACTACTCCCGTTATTTCTTCTTTGAAAATTCTGAATTCAAGCAACGGAAAATATTTATTGGCGGATGACGAAACGACAAAACAGGTCTTTGTTTACGATGCTTCGCTTAAAGCAGTTGCTTCCTTTAATTACAAGAACGCCAATTCATTTGTACTATCCGACTTATTTAATCGCAATGAACTAACAGCTATCGCAGTTGATGCTTTCGGGAACATTTCGTGTTTCAGAATTAAGTAAGGAACTAATCAATCATGGCTAATGGCGCTCGATAGAAAAGCAGAAGAATCGTTCTACTTTTCTATTTTTGTTTAAACCCATGGACCAATGCCCTCTATAGAGCAATTGATTAAGCAGAGTACGTTCCGCGATGAAAAGCATAAAGCCATCATCAGTACCCTTTACACCGCTAACTTACTGAACGGTTTCCATGAAAATTACCTTACCCAATTCAATCTAACTCCACAGCAGTATAATGCATTGCGCATTTTACGCGGGCAGTATCCGAAACCTGCCACTATAAGTTTAGTGCGCGAGCGCATGATGGATAAAATGAGCGATGCCTCGCGTATTGTAGAGCGTTTACGCAAAGCCGGTTTTGTGGAACGTGTAGCAAACAAAACGGACCGCAGATCAGTAGATGTGCTGATTACTAAAAAAGGATTAGATGTACTGGCTGAAATTGATGCACAAAGTCTAATTATAGATTCTCCCACTAAAAATCTAACTCAAGAAGAAGCGAAAGAATTAAGTCGCTTGTTAGGAAAGATGATTGATGCGCTGGTGGAATAGCTCTTATTTCACTTTTCTAAAGCGCGCAAACGCACCAAGTGGAAGTTTCTTTTTAAAGCTATCCTCTAAGTATAACTCTCCTATCTCTAGATTTTCTGCCTTAAATTTTTGTTGCACTAAGTTCTCTAAAATCAAAGAAGAGAAGCCAAGCGAGTAAGCATTGAGAATCAAGAAGTGTTCTTCTTCGTGCAGCAATTGCAAAACGTTTTGCATCATCTCGTTTATATTGTCTTCCAGTTTCCATTTTTCGCCATCCGGCCCATGACCGAAGGCTGGGGGGTCGAGAATAATACCGTGGTATTTATTGCCGCGCTTTACTTCGCGCTTGGCAAATTTCAAAGCATCTTCTACCAACCAACGAATGTTAGTGAGTTTGCTCAGCTCCATATTTTCTTTTGCCCAAGTTACTACCTGCTTAATAGAATCGAGGTGCGTTGTATCTGCACCGGCTGCTCTTGCCGCTAAAGATGCACCACCGGTATAGGCAAACAGATTTAAAAATTTCGGTTCCTTGGTTTTCAATTGCTTCACGGAATTGAAAATGTAATTCCAGTTCACCGCTTGCTCTGGAAAAACACCAACATGCTTAAAAGAAGTAAGCCCCAAACGAAACTGAATTTCGCTTCTGTTCTCGGACTTGGCACTACCAACTTTGCATTTTATCGTCCATCTATCATTCGCATTTTTCAATTTTTTCCATTCACCACTTGATGAAGATTTAGGAACAAATTTTACATGCGCGCGTTTCTCCCATTCAGTTTGGTTCATGCTGGCATCCCACACCGCCTGCGGCTCGGGACGAATAGTAATAAGCGCTCCAAAACGTTCGAGTTTCAGAAAATTTCCGCAGTCAATAAGTTCGTAATCGGGAAAATCGGCAGGAGTAAGAGAAAGGATCATAAAGTGAATATAACCGTTGCCGCTATTTTTCCTGAACGATTACAAAAACATCTTCGTTATCGCGCTTCATCCAGTAATGTTCGCGGGCAAATTTTTCCTGTGTAGCAGGATTGGTAGTTAGTTCTGCAAATGCTTTATCGGTTTGCTTTATCTGGTCGCGGTAATATTGTCTCTTCTGCTGCAAGTCTGATAACTCGCAATGCTTGCGGTATTGCGTAAGAAGATTGCTCTCGTCAAAAAAAGTCATCCAAACAGAAAATGCAATAATTACAAGTAAGAACGGGTTGGTCATCCACCAAGGTAATTTCGAAACTTTCTTTTGAATATTCTTCCACATAGCAAGGGCGAATGTGGCGAGAAAGAATGGCTGTTAATGAAAACGATTTGCACAGGGGTATGGTAAAGCAGACAATAGATAAATACGAAATGCTACCTCCTCAATACAAAGCTCAGTTTATTGGGCAATAATGGAGGAACTGTTCTGATGATAAAGGCGAACATAAAAAGCGGAAGTAGTGGTGTTCTGTAGCGAACCAAATTACCAAGAACTGGCGTACACATACCCACCAAAGCAAAGTAAGCCAAGGAGAAAGTAACCAGAAACAAAAACAGATTCAGATTGTCGTTCTGTTTCCATTGCATAAAGGCAATGCAGCCGATAAGAAATGGAATGAGGAAGAAGTTTTCTGCAGCACTCGCCAGCATCATCACATTTTTGGATTCAGTAATATATGGGCGCACAAGTGTGTTCCAAATACCTAGCGGTGCTACCTTTAAAACAGAAACTGCACTAGCTTCAATAGCCGGAATTTCAATCCTGCTTCCCGCTTTAAAATACACTGCTTCTTTTACCGAATTGGTTTGCTTGTTCACCAACATCTGCTGCAAGTTGATTCGCGGAACGATATAGTGAATATTAAGTGTCCCAAACAAAAGCACCAAATTCACCACCGCATACTTCAGCCAAACAAACTGTGCCGACTTATTATTCTTAAATATTAGAAAAGCTACCAATGCCGGAAACAAACACGCGAGAACGAAGAATTTGGTGAAGAGGATTATGATAGCTCCACATAAAATCTCTACAATAGTGAGTGCTAAATGGCGAGTGGCAAGTAATGCAGAAATTATAAGTCCCAGCCCAAGAACAAGCAGCGGTTCTTTCATTACTCCGCTGGTCCAAAACAAAACAGAAGGAAGAAACAGAACAGGAAGTGCGAGAATAGAATTCCGTGCATCGGCAAAACTTAAAATAGAGTTGGAGAGTAATACCCAACCTATTATAGAGATGAAACAGAAAAACAGAATATGAACAAAGTATGTTTTGAAGGAGACAAACATTAACAGCGCGTTCAACTTGATAATAGTATGGTTCTCGTTGAATGGTGCTTCATCAAAATTACGTTTCCAGTTTTTCATTTCTTCCAGGTAAGGAAGCGTTGCGTCATTTTCTTTTCCTGCCATCAGCTCTGCAAACACCATTGGTTGCTCGGTGGCTGCGCGGTTTAAAATAAAAGCATCGTTATAAAATTTGTGCACGTCATTGTTCTGCACATCTTTATAGTAGAAGGTATAAATGACCCAAATAAAAATGCCGACCGCAAACTTCAGATTAAACAACAGGTGTGTGACCAACGGCTTAAAGTTCTTAAACTGAAATTTTTTAAACCGATAAAGAAGGAAATTGAAAAAGAAGAGATAGAAAAGTGTAAGCAGTATTTCCTTAATCATTACAACTATAGTTTACCTACTTCAAATACTTAAACTTTCTGCCAGGGTAATAAGCCATTGGCCCAAGTTCTTCTTCAATACGAAGCAGTTGATTGTATTTTGCAATACGGTCAGTGCGCGAAGCAGAGCCGGTTTTAATTTGTCCGCAATTGAGTGCCACAGCAAGGTCTGCAATAGTTACGTCTTCAGTTTCACCACTTCGGTGACTCATTACCGATGTGTAAGAATTGCGTTGCGCCAGAGTAACAGCATTGATGGTTTCGGTGAGCGAACCAATCTGATTCACCTTTACCAAAATTGAATTGGCAATTTTTTCGTCAATACCTTTTTGCAAGCGCTTTACATTGGTTACAAATAAATCGTCACCCACTATCTGCACTTTGCTACCTACTTTTTCGGTGAGCAGTTTCCAGCCTTTCCAGTCGTCTTCTGCCATACCATCTTCAATAGAAACAATAGGATATTTCTTGCACCAAGTTACCCAGTGGGTTACCATTTCTTCGCTGCTCAATTTCTTTCCATTGCTTTTATGGAAGTGATACAGCTTCGTCTTCTCATCATAAAATTCGGTGCTGGCAGCATCCATAGCAATAGAAATATCTTTACCCGGTTTGTAACCCGCAGCTTCAATAGCCGCCAACACGGTTTCAATGGCTTCTTCGTTGCTACCAATTTCAGGAGCAAAACCGCCTTCATCGCCCACGTTGGTCGAATACTTCTTTTTCTTTAATACTGTTTTCAAGTGATGAAAAACTTCCACGCCCATTCTCAACGCATCGCTGAAAGTATCGGCACCGGTAGGCACAATCATAAACTCCTGAAAGTCTATTTTGTTATCGGCATGTGAACCTCCGTTCAAAATGTTCATTAACGGAATAGGAAGTGTGTTCGCATTTACTCCGCCTACGTAACGATACAAAGGCATTCCTAATTCTTCAGAAGCTGCTTTAGCCACCGCCAAAGAAACGGCAAGAATAGCATTAGCACCCAGCTTAGCTTTGTTAGGTGTACCGTCAAGCAAAATCATTATCTGGTCAATAGCATTTTGTTCGAATATGCTTAAACCTTCAATTTCTTTAGCAATAGTAGTGTTGATATTGTTTACTGCCTTCAACACCCCTTTCCCTAAATATTTTTTCTTGTCGCCATCGCGCAATTCTACTGCTTCATGCTTACCGGTGCTGGCTCCTGAAGGAACAATAGCCCTGCCAAGCGTGCCGTTGCTGGTTATTACATCTACCTCTACCGTTGGATTTCCTCTGCTGTCAAGAACCTGACGAGCGTGTATTTTTTCTATGTGTGCCATGTGGTTGATTTAAGAATATGATGATTGGATAATTCGACTAGGCTGGCGCGAATTTAAAAAATGAATGCCTCTTTATTTCGCTTCATACTTCACTGTTTTTGTTTCGGAAGGATTAGAAGGATTTTGAATCACTACATACACTTCCTCTTTAGTGTTTTTGTTGGAATCTGCTAAAAAGGTTTTGGCAATAATTCCATTGCGCGCTCCTTTGGTTACGGTATCGGTTTTATTGTCTGCTCCTCTTCTTAAAATAGCATACTCGCCTGCCGAAGAAGAACCGCCATAACCCACTACATCGTAAACTAATTTTTCGTGAACAGTTAAGGTTTTATGAAACTCATAAGAGCTTTCAAAACCCTTTTGCATAATGGTATCAGTGGCAATAGCCGCAGAATCTAAACTACCTACAACAGGAATTTTACTTGAATTGCTCTGACAGGAAACAAGAAACAAAAAACCAAAAACAAGAAACAGAAAATTTCTCATCGCTTAGTTTGAATTCATAGACGCTATAAAATCATCAAATAAATATCTTGAATCGTGCGGACCGGGTGAACTCTCGGGATGGTATTGAACGCTGAATGCTTTCTTTCCCTTAATGCGTATTCCTTCAATGGTATTATCGTTCAGATTTACGTGGGTTATTTCAACCGTCTTCGATTTTTCAATATCCACTCTCGAAACTTCAAACCCGTGATTCTGTGAAGTAATTTCACTTAAACCGGTAATTAAATTCTTAACCGGATGATTGGCCCCGCGATGACCGTGGTGCATTTTGTGTGTAGGAATATCGTTGGCTAAAGCCAACAATTGATGACCTAAGCAAATTCCAAACAAAGGCTTATCGGCTTTCTGAATTTCTTTTACCGTCTTTATCGCATAATCCATTGGTGCAGGATCACCAGGACCGTTAGAAACAAAATAGCCGTTCGGTTTAAACGCTTCCATTTCCTTAAAAGATGTTTTAGCATTAAACACCTTGGCATAAATGCCACGGTCGGTCATGCACTTCAATATATTTTCCTTTATACCGCAATCTAAAACCGCTACGCGTAGTTTGGCTTTTTCATCGCCATAGCAATAAGCTTCGTTCGTAGTAACTTTTATCGCTAAGTCCAATCCGTCCATACTAGGCACTTCGCATAACTTCCTTTTCAAAACTTCTACATCAGTAGTTTCCGAACTGACAATGCAGTTCATCGCTCCGTTCTTACGCACATGAATAGTCAATGCGCGGGTATCTACATCCGAAATTCCAACGGTGTTATTTTTTTCAAACCAATCCTGCAAAGAACTCTCTCCGTTTATGCGCGAATAATTCTGT
>CAMBIM010000015.1 GCA_945867505.1 Chitinophaga pinensis | reverse complement strand
AAAGTTTTCAAATCTTCATCTACATATTTAAAGGTGAAGTATGGCGGAATAACTCCGAGGGCTTCGCTCTTTTTTAAATCATCCAGCGTTTGGTCAAATACTTTATCCATCTTCTTTAAACGGCTGATGTAAGCTTCGGCATCGGTAACAGAATCAATGCGATGAATATTGATTAAGAAAGCCGGAAGGTCGTTGTGCCCGCCACCCATTTGCGTAATCTCATAGCTGTAGTGGCGGAACTTTCTTCCTTCTTCCCAACGGATAATATCTTCTTCTAACATGCGCACACTCAATTTGCTTTGCGCGTCTAATGCCTCCAGGTTAAAGTTTTGTTTTACCGAATCAAGGTTGGCTTTTGCAATGGCCAGTTCTTTATCTCCGTTTTCATCACTGCGGTCGCTCCAGCTATCATAGCCGTCTTTTAAACCCATAGACGATGCCTGCTCGGGGCTACGCAATACAGCTTCGTCAAACTTGCGGTCAAGAAAGTCGTTCAGCTTTTTCGATTCAGTAGCTATTTCTTCGGCTGTGTATGTTTTTGTTTTGCTTTTCATGTTGCACGATGCAAGTAAAATGAGGAATAAGAAATAAGAGATTTTATTCATGGATGAATGTATTTGATGGGTGATAACCTTTTGGTTTTTGAGATTATACAGATTGGATTCCGTTTATTTTACAAAGCCAGCTTAAATGTCCGGTGTGCATAGCTTCATGACGAATAGCGTGTTGAATCATCATGCGGTTTGTTTTTACTCCGCCAAAACCAAAGCCTAGTGGATTTTCTTCATCTAATTTTTCGTTGCTTAAACTTATCAAGTGTGCCGTGGCATTTTCATGCACTTGTTTTAGAAGTGTGAGCAATTCTTTCATGTCGGGTTTCTCGGTATGCAAAGTCCCATCGCCACCAAGTTTGTAATGCTCTAACCATTCCACGCCAATTCCTTTACCACCGGTAGCGCGGATAATCAGGAAATCTTCTGCCCAAACTAAATGCGCAGCTAACCAGGCAACAGAGTTTAGCTTCTTGCCGTTCACTTCCCATTGGTGGTAAACGTCAGCATTTTTAAGCAGGCTTAAATACCAGTTGGTTAAGTCTCTTACTTTTTGAAAGGAATCGGCCAGCGAGGCGGCTTCTGATATCATGTGTTTTGCTTTAAGGTAACGAAGATGAAAATTTATACTAAAGCTGAAAGACGGCTGTGTTAGTTCGATAAAAATCATCTACTTCGCCACACTAAAACAAAAACCATGTACGGAGAATTCTTAAACATATTGAACAACTGGACACCTGAAATTGAGTTGACCGTTAAAGCAAAATTTATTCAGCGCGGAAGTAACGCACCACTTAGCGGTGATGAATACGTTGTTGTGTTATATGACAAAGATGTATTTAGCGATGATGATTGTTTAGGCCGCACCAAGTTAGATGAGAATGGCGAAGCGCATATTCATTTCTTCCCTACCGATATTGCCAACCACGATTTAGGTTTTGAGCAACTGCCCGACTTATATCTTCTGCTGTTTAAAGGCGATGTAGTTCACTTTCAAAGCAAAGTTTGGGATAATGTAGATTTTGAAAAAGTTGGAAAGTTAGATAAGAACGAAGGCGAAGTAGTTGACTTCGGAACGTTTCTGGTTGACTAAATTTAGGAATTCGTTCCAATTACCTTCTCGCTCAGGTAAGGTACCATCATCTCCCATTCTTCATCGGTCAGTTTTACAAACTGCTCAATCAGTTTTCTGAAAGAATGATAGGATCGGTTCATAATTTGAAAAGGATGCTTAACGGCACAAAATACATTCTAAAATAATCATGACAATAAACATACGCACAGTTTAGTGCGGTTGCCTATATTGCATTAAAATAAATCTATATGACAAAATCATTACTTCCGCTGCTTTTAATGTTTATGGTTTTTATTTCGTCTTGCCATAAAGATGAAACCAATAGTACCTGCACTCCCACAGTAGTGGAAGTTACAACCGATGTTTCCACCCCAACCGTTTGGGATGCCTGCCACATTTACGTTATCAGTGTAAACCAGATAAGCGTTACCAGCACGCTTACCATACAGGCGGGTACCGTGGTAAAGTTTAAAGATATTGCAGGAGATAATGCTATTCAGGTTTCTACCTCGGGAAGAATTTTAGCCGAAGGCACCACTGCTAAACCGGTGGTGTTTACTTCTTATAAAGATGATGGAAATGGAGGCGATACCAATGGCGATGGTTCGGCTACCACCCCTGCCCGTTTAGATTGGGGCGGCATTATTATCAACAGCAATAATTGCACGTTTACATACTGCCACTTTCTTTTTGGTGGCGAAGGTCCAAGTGCGGGTGCCGGTCAACCTACTTTAGAGTTCTCTTATTTTTACGGCAATATAGATAACTGCACGTTTGCCTACTGCGGTGGCGAAACTACTTACGCGGGTTATGGTGTGGTAGATGCCCGTTATTGCGAGAACAACAATTTTCATATTACCAACAGCACGTTTTATGGCTGCATAAAGCCATTGTTCCTTAGTCCTTTTAACAGTGTAGGTAACTCCAATGTGTTTCACAATCCGGCTAATACTTCAGAAAAAAACCAGCTGAATGGCGTATTTATGACTTCTACTTCTAATGAAGCTACAACTGATGTAAGCTGGACCGAAACCGAAGTTCCTTTTGTGCTTACAGGTTCTTTGGCCATTGGTGACGGAATGAAACTGATATTGGCGGCTGATGTAATTATTAAAGTAGCCGACCTTCCGGCTATTGGCTACAATAAAATTTCGCTGCACGAAGGCACTTCAAGCATCGAAGGTCATGATTTGCCCGGTGTTATGTTCACCAGTTATTTTGATGATGCCAACGGTGGTGATACGAATGGAGACGGCAACGGTTCAATACCCGCAACCGGAGATTGGTATGGTATACAGGATATAACCGCAACCATAGGCACAAATAATTTCTGCTATGCCTGGAGCAGTATTCATTATGCTACTTATCCATAAACTTACGGGTATCAAACAAAAAAACGTCCGAAGGGTTAGTCCTTCGGACTTTTTTTGTTTGCGCGCTAACCTTTCCCAGCCTTGTTAATACCCGCCTAAGCCCTTCGTACGAGTACGAAGCCTATCATTGCCCTCAATTATGCCCTTCGTAGGGGTACGAAGCTTACGCTAACCTTCTAACATGTCTTTTGTAACGTTACGAAGCCTGTGTCAACTTTCTGATATGACTATTGTAACCTTACGAAGCCTGTGTCAAACTTTCAACATGTCCATTGTAAGGTTACGAAGCCTGTCGGAAACTTTTACTATGCCTTTTGTAAGGTTACAAGGCACTAAAGCAAGCGAGGGTGCTCATGTGTTAAATGGTAAAAGCTTAGTCTGCCTTGGTAAATGGTGATTGCAGTTTTAAAGAAGTATAGACGGACCCTTTATATTTTGATTTTTTGCTCGGGGTCAAGCCGTCTTGTATATCTTAAAGTGAAACCACCAATTCTATATTTTCTCCATAAAATCATTTTCAAGACAAACCAACGATGTTTTAAATTGGAGATAATATCCTCCCAAAATGGATTATAAAAGGCATCAAACACTTCGTGAGAGTTTTCGAAATAGTCGCCAGCCTCATAAACTCTTCCGTTTATTCCTTTCGCATAGCCATGGCATCTCATTCCACGATTACCTTTAATGGTGATGTGAAACCTTAACTCTATTAGAAAATCCGGAGATAATGAGTTGTTCACTAAAGCCTTCTCCATTTTGGGTTTCAAATCTTTAATAAACACCATCAAAGGTTTCATTTCCATTTCTACCGGAGTGATTCGCTCCTGTAGAATATCTATTTCCATAGCTTTTATTCCTAATCCATTCATACCATTAACTACCCAATCACTTAAATAGCCCTTCTTGTAATAATTGTAAGTTGAGAAATAAGATTGCGCTAAACTATAAGCTAAACCGTTCAAGGTTTTAGTCTTTGCCATAAGGTGAATATATAGAACTTGCCTTATCTACTCAAGAACATACTCTTCTTCTTCACCAAATCTCTAAAGTAAGGGTCCCATAAATCTTTGATAAAGCGAATGGCTTCACCGGTGCTTTTCATTTCGGGTCCAAGTTCTCGGCTTACACCGGGGAATTTATCGAAGCTGAACACCGGCTCTTTAATAGCAAAGCCAACCAGGCGTTTAAAGTAAGTGAAGTCCTTAATCTTATTAGTGCCCAACATAATTTTGGTAGCGTAGTTCAGATAAGGTATGCCATACGCCTTGCAGATAAATGGTGTGGTGCGGCTGGCGCGCGGGTTCGCTTCTATTACATACACCTTCTCTTTTTTAATAGCAAACTGTATGTTAATCAGCCCGCGTATTTCCAAAGCCTTGGCAATTCTGCGTGTGTAATCGCGCATTTGGTGCTGCACATTTTCGCTTAGGTTAAAAGGCGGCAACATGGCGTTGCTGTCTCCACTATGTATTCCTGCAGGTTCAATGTGTTCCATCACGCCCATAATCTCTACTTGCTCGCCATCATAGATGGCATCTATCTCTGCTTCTTCTGCGCGGTCGAGGAAATGGTCAATCAGAATATTATTATCGGGGAAGAATTTCAGAATCTTCACCACGGCATCCGTCAACTCTTCATCGTTGATGACAATGCGCATCCGCTGCCCGCCCAATACATACGAAGGACGAACAAGGACAGGGTAACCAATCCGTTGTGCTACCTCCAGTGCCTCTTCGGCATTTTTTGCAGCACCATAATCAGGATAAGGAATATCCAGGCTCTTCAACATATCGCTGAAACGCTCGCGGTCTTCGGCAATATCCATCGCATCGTAACTCGAGCCAATAATTTTAACTCCGTTCTCGTGTAAATTTTTCGAAAGCTTCAAAGCGGTTTGTCCGCCAAGCTGCACCACCACACCTTCCGGTTTTTCGTGCTCAATCAATTCGCGCAAATGTTCCCAGAATACCGGCTCGAAATAAAGTTTGTCGGCAATATCCGGGTCGGTAGAAACTGTTTCCGGATTACAATTCATCATAATGGCTTCGTAGCCCGCTTCTTTAATTGCAAGCACTCCGTGCACACAGCAATAATCAAACTCAATTCCCTGACCAATACGGTTCGGGCCGGAACCCAACACAATCACTTTCTTTTTGGCTGAAACTTTACTCTCGTTTGTTTCAAGAGCGGTACTTGTTGCAGAATTCTTTTCGAAAGAAGAATAATAATAAGGAGTCAACGCTTCAAACTCTGCCGCACAGGTATCTACCAATTTGTAGATTCTCTTTACAGCTAAGTCTTTTGTGCGGTAGTAGTAAACCTCATCTTCGGTAGCATTCAATATATTAGCCAATTGCAAATCGGAATAACCTTTCTGCTTTAGGTCGAACATTTCATCTACGCCAATATCTTTCAAGTGCTTTTTGCGAAGCGATTTTTCTGTATCTACTAATTCAACAATCTGATTTAAGAACCATGGGTCAATGCGCGTAACTTCTTGAAGAGTCTTCATCGGCACACCCAATTTCAATGCATCGTAAATTCTGAAGAGTCTGTCCCACGAGGCGTGCTTAATGCCTTCCATCATATCGTTAACGTTCACCCATTGCTTGCCATCAGCACCTAAGCCGATACGGTTGTTCTCTAACGATTGACAGGCTTTTTGTAATGCTTCCTGAAAACTTCTGCCTATCGCCATTACTTCGCCCACTGCTTTCATTTGCAAGCCAAGTGTATCATCGCAACCAGCAAACTTGTCGAAGTTCCAGCGCGGTATTTTTACAATCACATAATCCAATGCCGGTTCAAAGAAGGCAGAGGTAGTTTTAGTGATTTGATTTTTTAGTTCATCTAAGTTGTAACCAATCGCCAGTTTTGCAGCAATCTTCGCAATTGGGTAACCGGTTGCTTTACTTGCCAATGCAGAAGAGCGCGATACACGCGGATTCATTTCAATCGAAATAATGTCTTCGGTAACCGGGTCAATAGCAAATTGAATATTGCAACCACCGGCAAAGCCCGGCAAATCGCAAATCATTCTTTTTGCATAATCACGCATGCGCTGATAAGCGGTATCGCTCAAAGTCATGGCAGGTGCTACTGTAATCGAATCACCGGTGTGTATTCCCATCGGGTCGAAATTCTCTACAGTGCATATCACCACAAAGTTGCCCGCCATATCTTTCATTACTTCTAGCTCAAACTCTTTCCAACCCAACACGGCTTTCTCAACAAGAACTTCATGCGTAGGCGAAGCAGCTAAACCGCGCTGCAGCTTTTCATCAAACTCTTCTTTAGTATGCACTAACGAACCTCCCGAACCACCCAATGTATAAGAAGGACGAATCACCAATGGAAAACCGGTTTTCTGCGCGGCTTCTTTCCCTTCTAAAACAGAATTACAGGTAATACCCGGAGAAACTCCAATACCTAATTCAATCATCCACTGGCGATATAGTTCCCGGTCTTCGGTCTTTTCAATCGCTTTAAAATCAGCACCCAACACTGCCACATTATATTTTTCCCAGAGCCCCAACTCGTATGCTTCCATACAAAGGTTGAGCGCGGTTTGCCCGCCCATTGTCGGCAAGACCGAATCAATTATATGTCCTCGCGTTTTTTGTTCGTCAAGAATCTTGATGATGCTTTCTATAGTGATGGGTTCGAGATAAACATTATCGGCTACAACCGGGTCGGTCATGATGGTTGCCGGATTCGAATTGAGCAGCGTTACTTCAATTCCTTCTTCGCGAAGTGAGCGGGCGGCTTGCGAACCGGAGTAGTCAAACTCACAAGCTTGTCCGATAACAATAGGTCCCGAGCCAATGATGAGGGTGTGGTGTACGTTTGGATTACGTGGCATTCCTTATATAGATTTAGAGGTCAGAGTGAAGTGCAAGTGTCTCTTGCGGTCGGGGGGCGAATATAGGAAAGCAGAGGAATTACCACCTCTGCCGGTCAAGAAATTGAGGATTTAAATTATCAGATAAATGTGGGTATTTACTGTATTGTTTTTCGGTTTGCAATTGCATATTCGCGCTTTGCTTCTTATGAGTCTTTCCCCACTGCTTATCGTTTCTATAGTTTTTGCTGTCCTTTACCTCGCTTTAGTGATGTATTTTTTTGTGGGCTGGCTTCGTTTAAAACGGGCAACCGACAACAGACAACAAACAAGAGGTAAAGACCTTCCGTTTGTATCTATCGTTATTCCCACCCGCAACGAAAGCGAAAACATTAAAGCCTGCTTAGAAAGCATTTTCAAACAGAACTATCCTAAAGATTTGTTTGAAGTGGTGATGGTGGATGATTATTCAACTGACCCTACATTACGTTTTGCCCGAGAAATTGATGGTGAAAACCTGACGGTGCTTGACTTAATGCAATACCTCGGTAACCCCGGAGAGTATGTGCCAAACAAAAAGAAAGCAATTGCGCTTGGTATTAAAAACGCCAAATGCGATTTAATTATTACTACCGATGGCGATTGCACCATGAACGAAAATTGGTTGAGTTCTATGGTCAGTTATTATCAGCAAAACGAATTCAAATTGCTTACCGGACCGGTAATGATGAAGCCTGCATACTTTCCTTTGCAGATTTTTCAGCAATTAGATGTAATGAATTTGATTGGGATAACCGGAGCTACGCTTCGCAATGGTTTCCCTACCATGTGCAATGGTGCCAACCTGATGTATGCCAAACAAACCTTTCATGAAGTGGAAGGCTTTAAAGGGAACCACGATGTGCCCACCGGTGATGATGTTTTCCTTATGCACAAAATAAATGAGCGTTATCCGGGAAGCGTTAGCTTTGTAAAGAATTATGATGCCACTGTTTTCACCAAACCCGAAAAAGGTTTAGGCAAATTTCTTTCGCAGCGTATTCGCTGGATTTCAAAGTCAACCGGCTTCAATGATTTTAAAGTAACCCTAGTGCTTTACTTTGCTTACTTCTTCAACACCTTTATCATTGTGGCTTTGTGCTTTACATTTCCCTTAAGCGAATTCAGTTGGCTCCCCCTGGCAGTGGCAGGGGGAACAAAGTTATATGCTGATTTGCTTTTCAATATTCCTATTACTATTTTCTTTCGCAAATGGTATATGCTTTTACTTTTACCCATTATCGAAGTATTTTACGTGTTATATGTTATAGTAATTGGTCCGTTGAGTTTGACAGGAAGATATAGATGGAAAGACAGAAAAATTCGATAATTTGAAAGTTCGGAAATGTGGAAATGGATTTTTGTATTTCATTTTCAAATTTCCGAATTCTCGAATTTACACATTCAATAAATGGCTAAAGAAATCAAAAGCACTTCTCTTAATCAAAAAGCATGGCGCAGATTAAAGCGCAACAAGAGCGCTATGCTCGGGCTGGTGGTTATTGTGTTGGCTTTTTTGCTTTCTGTATTTGCCTATGTAGTTTCTCCAGATAATTCTCCTTCGGGTAATGAGCAGGTGTTGCAATTAGAAACTCATCCTCCCGGCTTCGGTATTAAAATTCTAAAGAAAAAAAGAGAAAGCGGACAATCATCCAACATAATTGATGGAATGGTGAACGGCTTTATCAAGAACTATGAACCTATTCCCGTTCTTGATTATAAGTTGGAAGGTGATAGTGTTTCCTACACCGAATACAAAGGCAGAAACTTTAAAACAGAGCAAAAGAAAATTTCGGTGCTAGAATTATCGGGCGGCAAAGCAGATTTTGTTACTGCGGAGTGTTTCAAAGAAGAATTTATTACAAGCAGACATTTCTTACTCGGTACCGATAAATTCGGCAGAGATATTCTTTCTCGCTTATTAATTGGTGTTCGTGTTTCGCTTTCCGTAGGTATTATCTCTGTTGCCATCTCTCTCTTCATCGGCATTTTCCTTGGCGCACTTGCCGGTTACTTCCGTGGCTGGGTAGATGAAGTTATTATGTGGGTCATCAATGTTTTCTGGAGCATACCAACCTTACTTTTGGCAATGGGCCTTTACATCGGTGCCGGAAGTTTGATTGAAAACAAACTCGTAATGATTTTTATTGCCGTGGGCTTAACCATGTGGGTAGAAACCGCGCGTATCGTTCGTGGACAGTTTCTTTCGCTCCGCGAAATGGAATATGTAGCCGCAGCACAAAGTTTAGGTTTCAGCAACGCACGAATAATTTTCAAACATATTCTCCCAAACATCCTCGGACCAATTATTGTTGTCGCCTGCTCTAATTTCGCAAGTGCAATTCTTGTGGAGAGTGGTTTAAGTTATATCGGCCTTGGTATTCAACCACCCGCACCTAGCTGGGGAAGTATGCTCAACGAATACAAAGATTTTATTGATACCAGCAAGGCGTATCTCGCTTTGTTTCCGGGTGTGGCCATTATGCTTTTGGTGCTAGCATTTAATTTAGTAGGCAATGGTTTGCGCGATGCACTTGACGTAAAAGGACAATTAGATTAAATTTAAATAGTAAATTCAGTTTGTAACTTTAACCATGGCTGACCCGCAACCACAATTTTCCGAACTCGATTTTTTAAAGAAGCGGCTAACTTCTACCGAGCGTTTGCTGGCTGTGAAGCAACAGCAAATTGATTCGCTGCTTGAAATTACCCGCGCGGTAAACAATAACATGCCTATTACTGCACTATCGCGCATCTACGAAAACATTTTGCGCGCTCATTTGGGTGTAACCCGCGTTGCCCTCTACATTAAAGAAGTAGGCGACACCTGGCTTTGCATTACACCTGCCGATTTACCTATTGAAGTCACCAACTACGATGTGCAAGTAAAGTTCTCACTCTTCACTTTCACCACACCCGTGGCAGCTATTAAAGATGATGTGCTGAAAGACTTCGAATTTCTTATCCCCGTTTCGCATAAAAAAGAACCCATTGGCTTCGCGCTTATCGGACCTTTCGGAAACGAGCAGAGCGATACCAAAGAAGAAAAGCTAAAGTTTATTCAAACCATTACCAACGTAATAGTAGTGGCAAACGAAAGCGAGAAGTTGGTCAAAACGCAAATTGACCAATTGGTAATGCAAAAAGAGCTAAAGCTCGCTGGTGCTATGCAGAACATGCTCGTTCCCTCCGTGTTGCCCAACAACGACCGCATTGAGGCCGCTGCCTTCTACAAGCCGCACAAAAACATTGGTGGAGACTACTACGATTTCATTCACATCAGCGAGCACGAAATTGGCTTCTGCATTAGCGATATCTCGGGTAAAGGAATTGCCGCTGCAATACTCATGGCAAACTTCCAGGCCAACATGCGCATTCTTTTAACGCGCAAACAATCATTTCAGCAGTTTATAGATGTGCTCAACACCAAAATGCTGGAAATTACCAAAGGCGAAAAATTTATCACCCTTTTTGTAGGCACCTATAATTACGAAACGCGCTTGCTATCGTATGTAAATGCCGGCCACAACCCTTCCATCCTCCAAATGAATGGCGAAATTCAGTTGCTCGAAATAGGCTGCACCATCCTCGGAATGTTTGAAGCCCTGCCTTACATCAACCACGGGGAGGTTACCCTTGCTCCGAATGCGCTGCTTGTTAACTTTACAGACGGACTCTCCGAAGCGGTAAATAACGATGGCAAACTTTACGATATAGAAGGCATTGTTGCCTTTATGGAAAACAACAAAGAGCTTAGCTTAAACGAATTCAACACCAAACTCCTAGACCACGTTATCGCCTTTATGCAAGACACCGACTTTGATGACGACATCACGCTCCTAACTATGCGCTTCAAATAGTTTCCGGTTTCTAATATCAACCGTAACCAGCACCGCAATACAAATAAAAAAGAAAGGACCCACTTTATCCGTCTCCAGCATATCGCTCAAGGTAAGGTTTACATAAACCATCGCCAGTATAACCAGCATGGCCATAGCTATTCGCTTATCGTCTTTGTCTTTTATGCGGTGGTAAACATTCTCACCATAAATAAAGATGACTGCCGTAAGAAAAAGAAAAATGGCTAAGCCTATGGCACCCTGCTCGGTGAGCAACAGCAAAGTATAATTATGTGCCGTAGAGCGTTCCGGGTTATCGCTCACATAAGTTTCAAAACTGGTAACCGTATAACTCTTGTAATACGGATAAAAATTACCCGGTCCAAAACCCATATACGGATGGTCTTTAAACATGCGCGTAGCCGCCACCCACCGGTAAACCCGCTCCATGCTAGATACATCCTTCCCTTCAAAAGTAGAAGACAAGTGCGCTCCAAACTCATCATGTATAATAGTCTCCTGAAACTCGGGCGCAAACTTTAAATAGTTATTGCTGGTAAACAGAAACAGCATTACCCCTGTTATACCAATTGCTGTAATAGCCAGCACCGGCTTCATCATTTGGTAGCGCACCACCCAATAAAAAGGCACAATAAGCGCCAGTGCCAAATAGCAAGTGCGTGTATACGATAGATACACCGCCACTATATAAAGCAATGCCGATGCAGTCAACAGTCTTCTGATGAAACTTCCTTTGGCATACTCGCCACGCGCCCATAAAATGAATGGAAAAATGATAGACACAATTGCCGCATAGTTTACGTGGTTGCGGAAAAACGGCATCATCGGTTTGTTTATCTCCTCAAACGAAAACCCCTGCAACCCGTGCCTTGCAATTACCTGAATAATAAGCAGCGTAAGCGGAATAAACAAACACCAAAAAGCAGTGAGCAAATCTTTCTTTGTTCTTACCACTAAAGCAGTTAGAAAACAAAACGTAATAACATACCACAGCTTGGCAACAAACACTTTTATAGATACTACGGTGTTTACCGAATTAATAGCACTAATAAAAAACCAGAACACGTGAACGCCCAACACTATAATTAAAAAGTTGGCAAAGAAGCCTGTGGGCAGCGATTTGTAATTGGAAAGGATGAAGATGATGGTAACAAACATCAACCCAATCATCATCGGTTCATCAGGCAAATCCGTTCCTAACGAACCGGAGAAAGAATACTCAATAGAAGGAGGAATAACTGCAAGCAGAAAAAAGTAAAGCAACTTAAAATTGATAACCGCCATATAGGCAATCATCAACCCAAACGGAATAAGAGCCAGGTAATAAAGTTCGGTTTTAAAAGCAGCGAGTACAGAAAAGATAGTTGCAGTTCCAAGAAATGCAAACGCGCGTAACTCCGTTTTGTCAATAGCGCTATTCAACTTTTACAATTGTGATTTTATATCTCGAATTTGCTCAATCAACAAAACACCAATCAGTGAAACAAAGCCAGTGATTAATACAGTTATAATTACAACCAAAGAGCGAACGGGTTTTTCTCTTCTATCAGAAGCAAACGCAGCTTCTAACACATAAAGGGAAGTTTCATTGTTCTGCAACGAAACATTTAACTGTCCTTGTATATTGGTTAAGTTATTCAACTCACGCGCAGTGTTTGTTTGTTTGGCAAGTATTGATTTATACAACTGCACCGCGTGGTAATCGCTGCCATCCACCAAAATAGTTCCATCAGCACCGGAGGATACTTTAACTTTATATCGCTCACCCAAAATTGCTAATGTGTCAATATAGGAATCAGCCGTCAATTGCAGTTTAGCTGTTTGATCAACTATAGCAGTATATATTTTTTGTTTCGATTCCGTAACGTGTTGTTTGTTTAATTCATCTACGTTTCTAACTACTGTATTCACAATTGCAGCAGCCACTTTAGGGTCGGTGTCATAAAGCGAAACGCGCACCGCATCATGCTCGGTTTTAATGGCTTCGTAGTTCTTCTCAAACTTTTTGCGCACAATAGTTTTCCAGTATTTTTTCTCCTTACTTATATCATAATGCTCCGCCATTTTAAACGAATCAATTATGAAATCAATAATCGGTACCGAGTTAGCAATGGTAAGTACACGGTTGATATCCGATTTTGTTCCAAAATACTCCACCTGTGTTTCGTTACCGAAAATGGCAGAACGGTCAGAAAGTGATTGATTGGTGGGATAGAAAGTAGAGTAAGAAAGAAACCATTCATCCATTACAAAAACCGAAAACAGCGCAGCGATAATTCCCGAGGCAACGGTAAGAATCAGTATTTGCTTTTTCCATTTCAAGATGATTCTGATAGCCGTTAAAAGATTGAATTCTTTATCCATATTTTATTTTTTGAAGGCGCGCAAATGTAAAATAATTTAAGAGCCAGTTTTCGATTTGATAAGAGCGAAAACCTGCTTAACCGGAATCAATTTTGTAGCAATGGCAGCAAGCAAACAAACGCTTAATGCCAACACAAAATTCAACATCCAATCCAATGGCGAAAGTTTAATAGCGAACAACGCTGCAACACAAATAGCTGTAAATGCAGAAAACTTAAACGCATCTTTCCACTCATACTCGAACCTAAACTCTTTGTTAGCCGCAGCAAAATGAACCAACGCAACAAACACTTGTGTAATAAGCGTAGCGAAGGTGGCACCCAACGCTCCGTAGCTTGGAATCAGAAACAAATTCAGCACAACATTAATCAGCATTCCGCCTAAGGCTATGTAGTTTAGCACTTTCAAACTTCCTTTTGCAGTCAACAAGGTTCCGAACACATATACGCTACTCATAGGAATAAAATTCAGCATCAACCAACCGAAGATTTCTGCCCAATAAGTATTCGAATCATGATACAACAGATGCATTATTTCGTTGCGGAAGAAATAGCAATTTACTCCGGCAATTACCGCCATCACCAGCATTAGTTCAGAACTGAACTTTACTAACTGATTCACATTCTCCTTTCTGCGAATCATGCCGGCATACATGGGCAACAACAAAGTCGCAAAGAGATAACCAAACATGTTCAGCGCATCAAGCAAACGAAACGATGCAGCATAAATTCCTGCTTCATGTGCACCATTGGGCAACATACGTTCAATCATCACGCCATCTATTCTGTAATAAATACCCATGAGCAATGCGAGCAAAGCAAACGGAAAACTCTTCAGCAAAATCAGTTTGGTGAACTTCAATTTCCAGATGTGAAGTTTTAAAACCGTCTTTTGAAAAACTACCGCAAACGCAATAAATGCTGTAATAAATAACGCCAGTGTTTGTGCATAGATGAAATAGATTATGCTGAAAGATTCCTTGAACGAAGCAGAATACAGCAACGCCAAACAAAATATAATGGTCAATAACCGGTCTAGGATAGAAATAATAGAATCTGTTTTAAAAAGTTGCAAAGCGGCAATGTTGCTGCGGAAATATAAAATGGCGGATAGTAGAATTTGATTAATAGCAAGGAATAAGAGCATCTTCATCTGCAACTCGCTATAACCGGTAGAAAGTGCCGTAACAAAAGTAAAGGCGAAGTAAACGAATGCTAAAAAGAGTTTGAGCATTAAGAGATTCAATAGATACTCTCCGGAGCGTTTGCTATTTCGCGAAACAGCGCGGTTATTGAAATTATTAATACCGAAATCGAGCAGGATAGAAAGCAGAAAGGAGTAATTGAAAACTGCGAAGTAAGTTCCGTAAACATCTGCGCCTACTTTGTTTTGAACCACCCGGTCAACACCAAAAATCCAAAAGGGCTTAACCAAAAGGTTAGCCGCAAATAGGAAGATAAGGTTGGTGGCAAACTTTTTTCGCATCGTGAACTACAACGCTTAAAAGTAATATTATTGCGCAGTGAGCAAACGCAAAGCCATAGCTGTAAACACGCGCTTTCTGATTAAAAATAATTTGGAAGGCATTGGCTTGTTTACTTATGAATCGCTTAAACGCATTACGCAAGCGCATCCCGAAATAGATTTCTATTTTTTGTTTGATAGGCAATTCGATTCAGAATTTATTTTTTCTGAAAATGTAAAGCCGGTAGTTCTTTTTCCGCAGGCGCGCCATCCCTTCCTTTGGTATTGGTGGTTCGAGATTTCTATAGCGAGATGGTTGAACAATAATAAACCCGATTTATTCCTTTCAACTGACGGTTACGGCTGTTTAAGAAGCGATGTGCCGCAAGTGTTAGTTGCGCACGATTTGGCGTATGAACATTTTACCGATAACGTTTCTTTCTTAATTCGCGATTACTTAAAATACTTTATGCCTCGCTATGCGCAAAAGGCAAAACGACTGGCTACAGTTTCAGAGTTTTCGAAACAGGATATTGTAGCCAGGTATAAAATAGCTGCTGATAAGATTGATGTGGTTTACAATGGAGCTAAAGAAGTTTACCAGACGGTAAGTGAAGAAGTTAAACAACAGGTGAGAACCAAATATGCTGACGGTAAAAACTATTTCATTTATGTTGGCTCTATTCACCCGCGTAAGAATGTAAAGAGCCTTTTGCTCGCTTTTGAGAAATTTAAAACTGAAACAAATTCCGATTGCCAATTGCTTATTGTCGGGCGCAAAGCGTGGGACTTTAAAGAAGTGGAGGAAGCGCACGCACAAATGAATTTTAAAAGCGAAGTGAAATTTCTCGGTCACGTTCCTCCCAATGAATTAGGCCAAATTGTTGCCTCTGCTTTTGCTATGGTTTACGTTTCGTTGTTCGAAGGTTTCGGTATTCCTATTGTAGAAGCTATGAGTTGCGGTGTTCCCGTAATTACTTCCAACGTTACTTCTATGCCAGAGGCTGCGGGAGATGCGGCATTATTAGTCAATCCGAATTCGTTAGTAGATATTGCTGCTGCTATGAAAAGAGTGGTGGAAGATGATTCGCTTCGCAATTCGTTAATTGATAAAGGAAAAATTCAAACTCAAAAATTTAGTTGGAACTTAACTGCTGAAAAGCTTTGGCAGTGTTGCGAGAAAGTTTTGAATAATGCTTAAATTGCAGTATGCGTAAATCAAAACAAGAAATTCTTACTGAACTAAACGGAAGTTTCAATTCGCTTATTTCTGTTTCTTCGGCTGTAGACGATACGATTTATAACGTATCCAAAAACAATAGATGGACACCTGCAGAGAATATTGCCCATTTGGTTAATGCCACTAGAATGACATCGCTGGTATTTACGCTTCCTAAGTTTATACCGGTGTTGCTTTACGGCAAACCCAACCGCACATCACATGGGTTCACCAAGGTTGTAGATAATTATCAAAAGAAGTTGGAAGGTGGTGCAGTGGCTTCCGGGCTTTATGTGCCGAAGAAAACCAATTATGCAAAGGTTGAATTGAACGAAAAACTAAAACACGAAGGAGATAAGTTGCTAATAGCTCTTGATAAAAAATGGGAAGATGAACAACTCGACAATTATCAAATTTCGCATCCAATTCTCGGGTTACTCACTGTGCGCGAACTGGCTTACTTTACCATTTACCACAACGGTCACCACCTGGAAACTATCAAGAAGAATTACTTGAATTAATCAGATTTTTATGCCACGCATAAAATCTACAGTTGCCTGTATGTCATCATAAATCACTCTATCCTTAGCGTAGTAAGGAACAACCTTTCTGTAATCAGCTTTAATCTTTTCAATCAGCGGTGAGCTCTTTAACGGTTTACGAAAATCAAGTGCCTGCATAGCCGTCATAAATTCTATGGCCAAAACCTTTTCGATGTTGTAAACAATCTTGTAAGTTTTTACAGCGGCATTTGCGCCCATGCTTACATGGTCTTCTTGCCCATCGCTGCTGGTAATAGTATCCACGCTTGCCGGTGTAGCAAGTTGCTTGTTCATAGAAACTATAGAAGCAGCCGTGTATTGCGGAATCATTAAACCAGAATTTAAACCGGAATCTTCCACTAAAAATTTAGGCAAATTTCTTTTGCCTGAAATCAATTGAAAAGTTCTGCGCTCCGAAATACTTGCTAGTTCGCTCATGGCAATTCCCAAATAATCTAAGGCTATTGCCAACGGCTCGCCATGAAAATTTCCTCCGCTCAAAATTAAATCTTCTTGTTCAAAAATTAATGGATTATCCGTTACGGCATTTATTTCTTTTTCAAAAACATCGCGAACTTGCGATACAGCATACTTCACCGCACCATGTACTTGCGGCACACAACGGAAAGAGTAAGGGTCTTGCACATTCGCCTTTTGCTGTTCAGCAATTTCACTGCCTGCTAAAAAATTTAAAACATTTTGCGCGCTTTCAATTTGCCCTTGATGGTTACGCACGCGCTGAATTGCCGGATGAAAAGGATTGGTTTGTGCATCGAAGGCATCTACAGAAACTGCGGCAGTAAAGTCCGCCAATTTCTGAACGCGCTCGGCTTCTATTAGCGAGTAACAACCCCACGCGCTCATAAACTGTGTTCCGTTTAATAACGCAAGACCTTCTTTCGCTTTCAGTTTTATAGCAGAAATCTTCAGCTCCTTTAAAACTGCATCCGAATTTTTCTTTTCGCCTTTATGCCGAACGCTACCCATGCCAATAAGCGGAAGGGTAAGATGCGCCAACGGAGCTAAATCGCCACTGGCACCAAGCGAACCTACTTCCCAAATTACAGGCAACACATCGGCATTAAAAAGTTCTACAAGTTTTTCTACTGTTTCAACCGTAACTCCTGAATGACCTTGCGACAGCCCTTTTATTTTCAGTAGCATCATCAGTTTTACCACTTCGGTTTTTACTTCATCTCCCATTCCGCAAGCATGGCTCATTACTAAGTTTTCCTGTAGCTGCTCCAGTTGGTCGTTAGGTATTTCAATATCACACAAGGCACCAAAGCCGGTGTTAATGCCGTAGTAGCGAGCACCGGGCTCTGCAATTTTCTTTTCTAAATAATTTCTACAGGAATCAATTTTTCTTTTCGATTCATCGCTTAACTCAATAGTTTGTGGCGATAAAAGAAAACCGCGAAGGTCATCTAACGAAACAGGCTGATTGGTAATTTTGAATTTGCTCATACAGTTGCGTGTGTAGTACGAGCCAAATGTATTTCTTCTTACAGAAAAAGAAACTTAAAGGAATAGGCGCTTAAAACTATTCAAGAACAATCTTCCTCGAAAAGCTGCCGTTCGTTTGTTGAACTTTCGCAACATAAATTCCTGAAGGAAAATTGCTTAAGTCAACATTTGTTTGGGTAGAGGCAATGATGTTTGAAAACATCAACTGACCTGTAACATTGAAAACTTGAAAACTGGTTTCGTTTTCAAATTTCTTGCTGAATAGTATGCGAAGTGTTTTGTTTTCAGCTGTTAAAATTATTCCGTCATCTGCAAGGTCATTTATAGCGGTTGCCTCACTAATGGTTACCGTTATATTATCGAAAGCCTCGCAGCCAAAACTATTAGAAGCACGAACAGTTACATTGTAAACCCCTGGTTGTGCGTAAGCAAAGCTCGGATTCATCACTCCATCAATCTCGCTGCCTTCGCCAAATTGCCACAGGTAATCGGTAGCATTAATTGCCATAGAAAAAAACTGCAACTGCTGACCCACCACTCCGTTTACGGTATTGGCCGATACAGAAACAGTTACGATTCTTCCGCTTAGCTCTACATGTTTTAATGCTGTGTAACTTCCATAAGTAAAAACTACTTTATAGCTACCAAAAGGCAAACTTGTAAAACTAATGTTACCAGTAACATTGTTGTACGTAGTAAGTTGATTGAAGCTTTTATCGTAAAGTGCGCAGCTTGTCCAGGTAAGGCTGCTGTCTTGCTGCACTAAAATATTCCCATCGTTGTTACTACACCCAGCATCAATAGTGTTGATGATGGATGGGTAGGAGAGATGAATAAAAAATCTTGCATCATTTTGCGCGGCTTGATTCAGATATATGGTGTAATCGCCCTGGCGCAAATCGTGAAACACACCCAGCGTTCTGTCCTCTAAACGAATAATAGAAGTAGCATCAAAATTATCCAGCAAAGTTGCGCTGAATTTAAAAGTACCTGCGCCCGAAACTTTAAAACCTAGCGGAATAACTGTTGCGGGAGCAAAATTTCCGTAGCTATTGGAGAAACAAGAAATATTATCGCGGCTAAAAGAATAAAGCGATGGGGCGGAAGAAGCAGTATCGAAAATTTTCTGACCATCTTCCGGGTATATAAACTGCGGAGAACCTAAATCGAGATAGACGGATGTTTCGTCAAATACATAAGTGGTAGAATCGGTAAGGCGCAAACGTATTTGCTTTTTGCCGTTAGCGGAAAAACCCGGCAAGGCAACAGTAAAGAGTAAGAAGACGATTAATATTTTTTTTATCATGGGTTTATAAAACTTTGCAGTTTGATAACAATCGTGCCAAATACTTTATCAATCTACACTCTGCCAAAAAATAAGTCAAGCATTATTTCCGCTTTGCCTACGTAATTATGACAAAGTTGGACTTGTAAAAGTTGTAAAGATGAAAACATTTAACTCAATTTCTGTATGATTTCAGAAACCGTGATATCGTTTTGCGTGTCGCGTGTTTTGGTGTTACGGAGGCGGAACTTGCCCGACTGCACTTCGTTTTCGCCAACTTCTACCAAATAAGCGATGTTTTTTTGCTCGGTATAGTTGAATTGCTTTTGCTTTTTCACATTACCCAGAAAAATTTCGGCAGGGATATTTGCATCGCGCAATTGCTGCACTTGTTGGAAAGTAAATTCTTCAACTGATTGGTCGCGCGGAACGAAGAGAACTTTAACGCCCTGCGAAATAGTTTCTGGAAACAAATTCAGTTCTTCCATTACATCATAAATACGTTCAATACCAAAACTGATACCCACACCACTCATGTTTTGCCCGCCAAACATTTCGGTAAGGTTGTCGTAGCGACCGCCAGAGGCGATAGAACCCATTTGAACGTTGTTGGCAACTACTTCCCAAATTATGCCGGTGTAGTAGTTTAATCCACGAGCGAGAGTCAAATCAAATTGAACCAAATTATGTCTGCTCCCCTCTTCATGGAGTTCAGAAGAGTTAATCACTTTTGCTACATCCAAACAAGCTTTTATAGCTTCGTTACTATTGATGACAATTTTCTCGTTAGTAGCTTTGTCTTCAAACCCCCATGTCCCATTAAAGTAATTTTCGAATTGATGCACCTGTTTTGAATGAGTACCTTGGATAAATTGTTGCAACAGATCATTCATCTTCAACCTATAGCCAACGGCATTCAATTCATCTAAAACTGAATCTAACCCGACCTTATCAAGTTTATCCAAAATAGTAGCAAACATTTCTACACTTATCCCACCTTGTTCAGCTAACACTTTTAGAATCGCTCTATGATTTATTTTAACTGTCACTTTTAGACTCAACCTTTCAAAAACTTCAAGATAAATCATTAATAATTCAATCTCATTAATAATCGAATTACTACCTATTACATCAGCATCGCATTGGTAAAATTCCTGATAGCGTCCTTTTTGCGGTCTATCTGCCCGCCAAACCGGACCAATATGAAATCGTTTGAAAGGGAAAGCTAAATCGTCTTGGTGTTGCACAACATAACGAGCCAAAGGAACGGTGAGGTCGTAGCGAAGACCTTTTTCGGCTATGTATTTTGTTGCCAATTGCGAATTGCCAACTGCCAACTCCTCTTTTGGAACATCTTTTAAATAATCGCCTGAATTCAAAATCTTGAACAATAACTTATCGCCTTCCTCGCCATACTTTCCGGTAAGGGTTTCTAGGCGCTCAATAGCAGGAGTCTCAATTTCTTCAAAACCGTATTTGCGGAAAACCGTTTTAATGGTGTCGAAAATATAGTTGCGTTTGGCTACTTCTGATGGTAGAAAGTCGCGTGTGCCTTTACTTAAAGATGGCTTTATCTTTTTCACTTCACTCATGGCTCAAAAATAAGTTTCTCAACTATTTCTTAGTGTTTAATGTGTGTAGGAAGCTTCGAACTCTTTTAGCAAAAGAAGTTTGTAGGGTTAAAACCTGCATAATGGGGTGCAATACACCTCATTATGCAGGTTTTAACCCCACTATGCCATATAATGCACCCCATTATACCCTAACATATACTCCAACATGCCGTGTGTTACACCCCACTGTGGGGTAACATATGCCGCACCATGTCAGGTTTGACACGGCATATTTTGCTTCGCCTCCTAAGCAGAATGCTTTTCAATAATCTTATCCGTAGCCTTATCCAGCATTTCGTAACCGTCTTGGTAATGCTGCTCGGTTAAACCCCAAGGGTCCGGCACCGGTTGGTTTATATCGGGGTTTACTTCTTTCATTATTAAACGCACCTTGGAAATGTCCTGTTCGCTCTTCGCCATGCCGGTTACATCTTTGTAATTGTTGCTATCCATTATATATAGTATCAAAATGCTAGACGTCTTTTCTGGGCAGCGGGCGGCCTTGCTGGTAGGTAATATCAATGCCTGATGACTTATGACCTTAATAGAATTTAACCGCTTTCGTAAGATGTAGGAACAGCGGATACAAACCATACGATTCATACGCTTAAGTATCCTAGTAGAAATACTAAAAAGAACAAGTTTCGAAATTTGATGAAAATGTTTTTATTGCTTTGTTATGAAGTAATGGCCTTTTCAATCTTGTTTAATCAGATAAATGGTGGACAGACTATTGTAGGGTGCATTTCTATTTGTTGTTCTAATTTCTACTTTTATAAAGTTTTTATAGCTATTCAATTCGTTCAAAATAACGCACCCACGGCATGTTGAATTTATACTACGGCAGTTTAATAAGAATACAACTAATTGTTTTTTTCTTTTTTCTCATTCCTGCGTTTGCTATATCGCAGCACGAGTATTTATTCAATAATAATTTAACTGAAGTGGGAGGGGGCCGGCTTTGTATGAATCGTTTGTATGCGGAGGTACTTCAGGCTCATATAGTAATATAACAGCAGGATCAGCTGCAAATTGTTACAGTTTTTCAGCATTCAATTTTAGTCAAGGAGGTGGAATAGCATATCCTAACCCCGGAGGAATAATCACTAATACCTATTCTATTAACGTATTTTTTAGCTTTGCTGGTACAAATGGATATAGGCGAATATTGGACTTTACAAATGGTCTTTATGATGGAGGTATATATATACAAAATGGCTGCTTGTTGTTTTATGGTGTAGGAGGGTATGTAGGGCAATGTACTTACTTTAACCCAGGATGTTTTTATCTGATTTCGATTATTAGAGATGGAGCCACTAATAACATAAGTGTTTATGTAAATGGTAGTTTTTTTGGAAGTTTTAATGGTGGCAGCGCTTGGACTTTGCCTTCAACTTTTCCACTGTATTTTTTTAGGGATGACGGCTGCGAGAATTCAGCAGGAAAAGTTGCTTATCTCTCGGTAGCGCCAAATGTTTCAACCGCAACAGATGTTGCGCAATTATGGTCAAATATCGGAACCCTGGCACAAACAAGCCCAGCTCCACCTCCTGCTGCAGGCGTTTCGCCTGCTGCAGCTTCTATAACTTGTGTAACTTCTTCTGTAACTTTAACAGCAAATGGAGGTGGTACATACTTATGGGGAAGCGGAGCTACAAATGCATCTATCAATGTTACTGTACCAAATACGTATTTGGTTACGGTAACTGACCTAAACTGCTGCTCTGCCACAACATCTGCTGTTGTCAGCCTAAACACTAGTCCACCAGCTGCCGCAATTTCACCAACCAGTGGCACACTTAATTGTGCCGTTACCAGTATACCTTTAATTGCCAGTGGTGGTGCCACTTATAATTGGGGTGGTGGAATTACAACGGCAACAAATACTGTAAGCACACCTAACACGTACGCGGTAACAGTAACCGGTGCTAAAGGATGCACAGCAACTGCTTCTTCTGTTATTTCTCAAACTTTAGTGGCACCGGTAGCTGCCATTAGTCCTTCATCAAGTACCCTTACCTGTTTATCTACGGCATTACCGCTTACTGCCAGTGGTGGCGGCACCTATAATTGGGGTGGAGGAATTACTACAGCGGTAAATACGGTAAGTGCAGCTAATACATATACTGTAACAGTAACTGCTGCCAACGGATGCACGGCTACAGCATCTTCAACAGTAAGCCAAAATATTACGGTACCGGTTGTTACTGTAACTCCGTCAACTTTCGCGCTTGACTGTAATACGCCTTCTACCACCTTATCTGCAAGTGGTGCAGGAACATACGATTGGGGTGGCGGTATTACCACGGCAACAAATACCGTTAGTGCGGCCAATACTTATACTGTAACCATAACCTCGGCAAATGGATGCACGGCAACCGCTACGTCAGTAGTAAGTCAGAATGTTACTGCTCCTGTTGCTTTGGTTTTGCCCGCAAACGCCACTTTAACTTGTAGTGCTGCTTCTGTTACGCTAACGGCCAGTGGCGTAGGGACATACAATTGGGGCGGAGGAGTTACCACCGCGGCCAACACCGTAAATGCGGCTAATACATACATCGTAACGGTAACAGGGGCCAATGGGTGTACGGCAACGGCTTCATCAGTGGTTAGTCAAAACGTTACACCACCCACAGCGGCCATCAGTCCTTCTTCGTTCACACTTACCTGCGCAAGTCCCACAGCTACTCTTACCACCAGTGGCGGAGGAACTTACGATTGGGGCGGAGGAATTACCACGGCAGCTAATACCGTAAATGCGGGAAATACTTATACCGTAACCGTAACTGCTACAAATGGATGTACTGCAAGCGCATCTTCCGTTGTTAGTCAGAACTCTTTACCACCAGTTATTTCTGTATCACCGGCAATTGCCACACTTACTTGTGTTGCGCCATCTGTAACACTTACGGCAAGTGGTGGCGGAACGTATAATTGGGGTGGGGGTATAACTACCGCTACCAATACGGTTAATACAGCTAACACCTATACCGTTACGGTAACCGCGGCTAACGGATGCACTGCCACAGCTTCATCTGTAGTCAGCCAGGATATAATCCCTCCGGTTGCCTCCGTTACACCGGCAAACGCATTGCTTACCTGTGCTGCGCCAAGCGCTAACCTTACTGCTAATGGGGGTGGAACATACAATTGGGGAGGTGGCATTGCCACCAACACCAATAGTGTAAGCACCCCCAATACTTACACGGTAACGGTAACAGGGGCCAATGGTTGCACGGCCTCTGCATCATCAACTGTTACACAAAACAATGCGCTTCCGGTGGCATCTATCAGTCCTGCAAGTGCTGCGCTAAGCTGCACTACCGGTTCGGTTACGCTAACCGCCAGCGGTGTGGGAACATACGATTGGGGAGGTGGTATAACTACTGCTGCCATCACGGTTAATGCTGCCAATACCTATACTGTAACGGTGACGGATGGAAACGGATGTACGGCAACTGCATCGGCTGTAGTTAGTCAGGATATAACGGCTCCCGTTGCTGCAATAAATTCTTCAAATTCTGTTTTAACCTGTACGGCAACATCCATTACACTAAACGCTACCGGAGGTGGTACGTATAACTGGGGTGGCGGTATTACCACCGCAACGAATACCGTAAGCACACCTAACACATATACAGTAACTGTAACCGGTGCAAACGGATGCACGGCTACGGCTTCATCAGTTATTACGCAGGATATTAATACACCGGTGGCTGCTGTTTCTCCAGCCAATATCACCCTTACCTGTACGGTTGTTTCTTCTGCTTTAACGGCCAGTGGCGGAGGAACCTACGACTGGGGTGGCGGAGTAACTACTGCCATAAACACAGTCAGCACACCTAACACGTATACCGTAACGGTAACTGCTACTAATGGATGTACCGCTACGGCTTCTTCGGTTGTATCTCAAAGTGTAACCGTTCCCGCGGCCTCGGTTACCCCCGCATCTTTTACTTTAGATTGTAATACAACATCCACTACATTAACAGCCGGTGGAGGAACAACTTATAATTGGGGAGGTGGAATAATTACTGCAACAAACACGGTTAGTTCAGCGAACACATATACCGTTACTGTGACCGATGTAAACGGCTGCACCGCTACCGCTTCTTCTGCAGTTATTCAGGATATTGCACCACCGGTTGCTGCAGTTACCCCCGCAAACGCGGCATTGAATTGTATTACTTCTTCTGTAACACTAACGGCCAGCGGTGGTGTAACATACGATTGGGGTGGTGGTGTAACTACTGCGGCAAACACAGTGAATTCAGCCAATACTTATTCTGTTACTGTAACCGGTAATAACGGATGTACGGCAAGTGCTTCCTCGGTTATAGCAACCGATTTTGCCCCCCCTGCCGCCACTGTTACTCCTGCCAGTGCTACACTTACCTGCACTAACACTACTATAGCATTAACTGCTGGTGGTGGAGCAACCTACGATTGGGGTGGTGGTATTACCACTGCTGCAAATTCTGTTAGCACACCTAATACCTATACGGTAACTGTAACCGGTGCAAACGGATGCTCGTCTACTGCCTCCAGCAACGTTACTCAGAATATTACATTGCCTGTTGCCGGCATTTCGCCTGCTAGTGCTACGCTTACCTGTGCGAACAATTCAATTACTTTAACAGCAAGTGGTGGAGCAACATACGATTGGGGAGGAGGAGTGACTACGGCAACCAACTCAGTAATTTTACCAAATACTTATACGGTAACTGTTATTGGCAGCAATGGTTGCACGGCCAGTGCTTCATCAGGGGTAGTTCAGGATATCGCTACGCCCAACGTTAGTATTGCTGCAGCCGTTACGTTGACTTGTGCTGTTCTGAATTCTACCCTCACAGCGTCTTCTACTACAGCCAATGCCACTTATAATTGGGGCGGTGGAGCTACTACCCCGGCAAAAACAGTTACTATTCCCGGAGCGTACACCGTTACCGTTACAGATCCTGCCAATGGTTGTACTGCTAGCTCTTCGGGTAGTGTGGCTCAGGATATTATTGCACCCAATGTTTCGCTTACCAATACCGGTATTATTAGTTGTATAAACGCCAATGTTACTATCAATGCAACTTCAACTACGGTAAACGTTAGTTACGATTGGGGAGGAGGAAACAATACTACGAGTAACAGTGTAACTGTTGCGGGTAATTACACCGTTACCGTTACAGACCCAGCGAATGCCTGTACCGCTACAGCAACCAATACTGTTCAGCAAAACACTACAGCGCCACCGGTAAGCATTGCCACACCCGGTGCGCTTAACTGTATAAATTCTACGGTTACGTTAACTGCATCGTCACCGGTAAGTAATGTTGCATACGACTGGAGTGGTGGAATTACAACGGCAACCAATACTGTTACTTTGCCTGCTTCCTATGCCGTAACGGTTACCGACCCTGCAAATGGATGTACGGCTTCTGCATCAGCCAATGTTATTCAAAACCTTACTGTGCCTACGGCAATAATTGCTGCCCCGGGAATAATTACCTGCAATACACCTACCGTTACACTTTCTGCTTCTTCATCGGCAGTAGTACCTGCTTACAATTGGGGGGGAGGAAATATTGGTTCTGCTTACCTGGTTACAATTGCCGGTAACTATGCAGTAACTGTTACTGATAACGATAATGGATGCTCTGCTTCGGCCTCTGCAACAGTTACCGATGTGCCTTTGATGAACCTTTCGGAAACGCATACCGATGCTACTTGTTTCAGCTTTAATGATGGAACCATTGATTTGACGGTTACCGGTGGGCAAGCTCCGTTTACTTATTTGTGGAGTAATACAGATGTAACTGAAGATATAAATGGATTGATAGCCGGGAACTATTCTGTAGTGGTTACTGATGGAATTAATTGTACAGTTGCACTTGCCGTTCCAATAACAGAACCGGCTAATATTGCTGTTACAGAAACTCATTCTGATGTAACTTGCAATGGATTTAATAACGGTATCATCAATGTTACTGTTTCAGGGGGACTTCCGCCATACACCTATCGCTGGAATGATGCGGATGTGAATGAAGATAGAACCGGTTTAGCTACCGGTAATTACACGCTTACCGTTACTTACAATAACAGTTGCACTACTTCCATAACTGCTCCAATTACTGAACCATCTGCCATTAGTTTGCAACCTGTAATAACCAACCCAACCTGTGCTACACAGGGCAGTAATGGCAATATTTCTGTAACTGCAACAGGAGGAACATTGCCATATAGTTTTGTTTGGAACGATGGGTCAACCACAGCCAATTACGCAAACGCAGGTATTGGAAACTATTCGCTCACGATTACTGATGATAATGGCTGCACTGTTGCTGATACTTACGTTCTTAACTATCAGTATGATTTTGCAGTAGATGCTTTGCCTTTTGTTACTATTGATTTAGGTGCAAGCACGGTGTTAACTTATACTTTAACAGGCAATACGGGTAACTATACCGGCAAATGGACACCCGGCTACGGACTGGATTGTACGGATTGTGTAAGCACAGAAGCATCGCCAACTTATAGCACGCTTTATAGTATTACCATAGAAAATGAAGTAGGCTGTTTGTCTTCAGATACTGTTACGGTGCGCGTACTTCCTAAATACGATGTATTTATTCCTAATGTGTTTACACCTAATAACGATGGCAATAACGATGCGTTTGGGATATTTGGAAACCTGAAAGGCGTTGAGTTTTTACAAATACAGATATTCAACCGCATAGGTGAAAAAGTATTTGAATGTAATGACCATCAATTTAGTTGGGATGGACCTTATCAGGGCGTATTGCAAACTCCGCAAGTATTTACTTACCAGTTAAAACTTACCTGGCTGAACGGTTTTAAAGACGAACTGCGAAAAGGAACATTGACCTTATTGAAGTAAAACAAAAGAGCCAGTCGATAAATCGCTGGCTTTTTTGTTTAGTAAAACTCAACTTCTATAGAACTATTATAGAGCGCATAGAGGTTGCGCTCTTGCTATCATGGTCTTCGGCAGTTACATGTAAAGTATAGTTACCAACTGTTGAAGGATGGAAATGGTAGTGGAAACTGTAAGTCTTTAAATCATGCACATTGGGATACGCTTCTAATACCGTATCACCTGTTGATTTTACCACAACAATACTTAGCTCATGAAGGCTTTCATCATCCGTTACTACTCCTTCGATGTGTGCAGAATCAGTTAGAGGTATAGTCACACCATCTTCCGGCTCTTCAATAGTAATTACCGGTGCTGCATTTTCTTTCTTACTGCCGCAAGAAGAGATTGTGAATACCAGAATAGCAGTAAATGTAAAGGCTAAATAAGTGATTTTGCTTTTTGTGTTCATTGTTTTGTATTTGTTGTTTTTCAAATTATTGTTCGGCAAATCTTGTATCTCGAATAAAGTCTTCGTCATTTAATGTTTTAAGGAAAAGAATTATCTTCTGCTGCTCAGTTGGAGTAAGTGGAATACCTACGGTGCTGTTTAGTTGTAATGCAGCGTCTAACGTAGCAGATGTTTTTACTCCGTTGTTGTAATGTTGCAATACATGCTCTAATGTTTGAAAGCTACCATCGTGCATAAAAGGCTTAGTGTATTCTAAGTTTCGTAAAGTGGGTGTTTTAAATTTCCCTACATCTTGCGGAAGCTGTGTAATGTGTGCGCGTCCGCTATCGCTGTTAAAGTTGTCTTTAATGCCATTGTTGTGAAACTTATTGTCGGTAAACAAATCGGTGCTGTGGCAACTGCTACACTTTTGCTGAAACAAATTATAGCCATCGGTTTCGTGGGCAGTAAGTGTAGCGCCTTCATTGCGTTTCCATTTATCGTATTTGCTGTTGGTACTTATGAGCATATTCATAAACTGACTCATGGCTTGCAATAGCTTTGGTCCGGTAATTTCTTCAGAACCAAAAGCAGCTTTAAAGTATGGCTTGTACACAGCATTGTTCTTTATTCGGTTCACTGCATCGGCAAATTCTAAATCCATCTCTACCGGATTTTCTATTGGTGCAATAGGCAACAGGTCTAATTGATTGATGCCGCCATCCCACATAAACTCATCGCTCCAAGCCATATTCATAACCGGTGGAGCGTTGCGTATTCCTAATTTATTATCAATGCCATGGCTAACAGCATGACCATGATGTGTGAAGGAAGAGAAAGAAGTATGGCAACTGCCGCAG
>CAMBIM010000014.1 GCA_945867505.1 Chitinophaga pinensis | reverse complement strand
GTTTGGAAAGCATTTTCTATGTAACACCTTTTGCCGCTTCAAAATTTCGTTTACATTTATGAGCAATAAAATTGAATTTGTATGAAGAAGAATAAACCCATTGCCGGCTACCATTTGCTAATGATTCTTTCTGCTGTTGACGGAAAGTTTTCGGTGCAGGAAGATTTAGTAATTGAACAATGGCTGGAAAAAGAGTTTCCGCTCCGCGTTAATTTAGATAAGGAAACCGAGTATTTAAGTAAGCTGAAACAGGATGATTACATGATTCACTTTCAAAGCTGCATGACCGACTTTTATCAGGACAGCACTGAAGAAGAACGTAACGAACTGATTGAGTACGCCATTCGTTTAGCCAAAGCCGATAAGACTATTACCTACGAAGAAAATATCTTCATCAATGAGCTTTTTAATGAGTGGACGGAAACGTCTATTTAATAGCATCCGAAAGCTTCTTTTAAATAAGTTTTTGCTTCGGGTATTATACTTGTTGAATTACATTAAGTCATACAAGCAACATGAAAAAAAATATCCTTGCCCTTGCATTCACCTTGGTCTGCGGACTGTGGTCTGTCAACTCGTTTTCGCAATTCACCCTTACTGTTACCAACGGCTACGGTGGGGGAACTTACCAACCTGGCGATACCATTCATATCTGGAGTAAAGAATTTCCTGCAACTGATGTTTTTGATAAATGGACAGGCGATGTGCAGTTTTTGGAATATGCCGATGAATGGCACACTACGGTAATAATGCCTTCGCAAAACGTTTCAGTTACCGGTTATACCCGCACCATAGGTTCATTCACTATTAATCACGAAAGCATAAGGGGGCGCGATACTCTCAAAGAAGTATACTCCTACTTTCCGCCCAATTTTAAGGGTGTAATTTTTTGTTTTCATGGCACCGGAGGTCAGGCTTCCAACTGGACAACACTATTCGACTATGTGCAATTTCTGCATGATGCTGTAGCCGATACTTTTGCTTTTGTTATTACAGAATCGGAAGAAACCACTACGCAAATTGATTTGAATTCAAATGGAAAAACCAACCAGTGGAACTATACACCTTACAATGCTACCAATGTTGATTTTGCCAATATTCAAGCACTGATTGACACGTTTAAACAACGCGGCATTACCAATGCGTCTACCAATTATTTTTCGGTAGGCATGAGCAACGGTGGTGGATTTTCAGCTACTGCGGCTACCTACTTTAACTGGTCGGCAGCGGTTTCGTATTGCGCGCAAGCGGGCAATACGCTGGCAAGCGTTACTACCGTGCCCATACAATGGTGCATGGCTAAGTATGATAACCACCCCAACGTAGGTGCAGCAGGAAATGCAGAAGCACTGGCTAATCACAACACCATTGTTAGCCGAGGTATCTGTTCCCGGTATTTTCTTTTTGACCATTCGCCTGTGTACCCGCAGCGATTTATGCGCAGCCCAACGGTTACCCAAACCAAATCGAACAATCTTTTTCTTGAATTGCAGAACAATAATTTGTTGAGTGCGGATAAGTATTTGTTGTATGCCACAGATACTATTGGTGCACGAATTCAATCTTCACCATCTTCTTATCCGCAATTTCTTACTCTTTCTGCCACCGATAGAATTTTTATGGCTACACAGGTAGATGTGATGTATTCTGGTCACCAGTTTTTTTGCGATTATGATAAACGCACGCTTGAGTTTTTTAATTATCAATGTGCAATACCTACTGACATTTTAGATTTTAGAAATGACATTTTAGATTTTAAAATACAGCCAAACCCGGTGAACGATGTATTAAGTATTTCTATTCCTTATGAATTAGTAGGAGAAGAAGTTTCGGTTTACGATTTAAGCGGTAGGAAAATTATGAGCGATAAAGCTGTTCGTTCTAATGTCTTGTGTCCAATATCCAATATCACCTCCGGAATTTACTTTGTAAAGATTAGAAACAACACAAGGAAATTTGTGAAACAATAGACCATGGCCTCTTCTGCTAACGAAATTATTTCAAAGCGAGTTACTGATGCTCAGTGCGACAAAATATTTACATCATACCTAAATTCTTTGACAACTTTGAAGATATGAAAGGTGAGAAACATGCCGCCATCGCCTAACTCTGAAAGACTAAATCAAAAAATATCCGTTCTCGTAAATCTTAACGCCATCGGCAATTATCTGCCCGCCATTTTTCATATCGGTAATCATATCCCAATGCACGGTGCTTTCGTTTTTGCCTCCGCACTGATGATAGCTTTGTCCAACCGCCATATGTATGCTGCCGCCAATTTTTTCATCGAACAGAATATTTCTTGATGTGCGTTGTATGTTGTAATTAGTTCCTACAGCTACTTCGCCAAATCTGCGCGCACCTTCAATAGAGAAAACTTTATCCAACACTTCGCCTCCTTCCTCGGCACTCCAGTTCATAATTTCTCCGTCTTTTACTTCAAGCGTGACACCAGCTACATCTTTACCCATGTATATAGTTGGGTAGTTGAAATAAATTTTCCCGTTCACGCTATCTTCAATTGGTGCAGAAAAAACTTCTCCGCTCGGCATGTTAGCGCGGCCATCGCTGTTAATCCAGGTTCTTCCTTTAACCGAAAATAAAATATCAATGTTGTTCCCCAGATATTGAACCTTATCTGCCTTGTTCAAATAGTCAACATAAACCTGCTGTGTTTTGCGAACTTCCAGCCATTTATCAACCGGGTTTTCTTCAAACAAATTACAGCTCTGGTAAACAAAATTTTCGTATTCCTCCAAACTCATTCGCGCATCATCGGCACCCGCTTGTGTTGGATATTGGCACAAACATCTGCGCATGCTTCCATTGCCAGTGCGCTCAAAATATATTTTGTTTATCTCTTGCTGTGCCTGTTGGTGAAGTTTAAATTTTGTAGCATCGGCTACTTCTTTTTCATCATCCCCTTTTTCAAATGGTGCGCGAATGTTTAAATAGCAATCGAAATTCTCCATAATATATTTCTTCATCGGGTTCACCCAACTCAATTGATGCTCTTCGCCAAACTGCAACACTAAATCGTTAACACCTTGCAACTCTACATTAAACACCGGAATGCCACCGGCTATGTAAATTTCTTTAGCTACTTCTCGCAGCAGCGGTTCTGCTAAATATGAAGAGTTAATGTAGACTTTATCGTTCTTCTTTACAGCCAAACAATAGTTGACTAAAAGCTTGGCATATTTTTCCCGAATCAGGTTCGACATAGAGTTTGTTTTTTAGCGCGGTCGAAAATAGAAACTTCAAAATATCATTTACATGAAACAGTATACAACAGATAAAACGGAATCATCGCGCTCACGAAAAATGCGTTGGGCATTTAACTTTTGGCCGTGCATTTGGTGTAATGGTGGCAAGGTGGAGTTTATTGCAGGCGACTATAAAGAGTTGCATGTAAGTTTGAAGCTGAACATCCGCACGCGCAATCGTGTAGGTACTGTTTATGGCGGAAGTATTTATAGTTCGGTAGACCCGTATTTTATGTTGTTGTTTATGGAAGTGTTGGGCAAAAATTATGTGGTGTGGGATAAGGGCGCAAGCATGAAGTTTGTAAAGCCGATTATAGACAAAGTAAAATGCCGGTTTCTTATTTCTAATGAATTAGTAGCTGATGTAAAAAGTCAAGTTGAATTACGGGGTGAATACAGTTTCGATTTACCTCTGCATTACGAAGACGATAACGGAAAAGTATATGCAACTTTTTCCAAATCGGTTTATGTAGCAAGCAAAGAGGTTTATAAGAAGAAGTTAGCCGACAAGGCAAAGAAAAATTTATCTTAGCCTCCCTACATATCACCATGAAAAACCGCCTTCTCCATCTCTTCAACATCCACACCGATGAAGCATGGTTGGTTACTAATCTGTTTTGGTTGCAGTTTTTTCAAGGTGTAGGTGTTGCTATTTTCAACTCAGTAGCATTGGCACTTTTTATTGAGCATTTTGATGCTTTGGCACTGCCCAAGGTTTATCTATTTGCCGGAATATTGTTACTATTAGTTGGGTTTATCTACAGCAAAGTTGAACATGCTTTGCCAATGAAAAAATTGGTGCCGTTGGTTATAGTGTTTGTAGCCGCCAGTATTTTTTTGTTGCGCATAAGTTTTACGCAAGTCAATTCTTCGGTTTTTCTTTTTCTACTGTTGGCTTGGTATTATGTAATCTACCTGCTTACCAATTTAGAGTTTTGGGGCTTGGCAGCTTTGCAGTTTGATATTCGCCAAAGCAAACGGCTGTTCGGAATGATTGGAGCGGGCGATATTCCCGCAAAACTTTTTGGCTACAGTGCTGTGCCGTTTTTGGTAAAAGTATTTACTAGCCAAAACATGCTGGTTATCTCGGGCATCTTCATTTTGTGCTCTCTCATTTTTTATTTCAGGCTAAAGCGGGCAGGCAAAATGGATGTGTATGTAGCGCATAACCACGCACACTCTAACCATCACGAAGCCGCAACCACTAACTGGCGCGATTTAATAAAAAGCTTTTTCGGTAGCCGCATGATTGCCTACGTAGCGGTGCTTTCATTTATAGTGATAACATGCGTAACTATTATCAGCTTTTCGTTTTATGCCGAAATAAAACACGAGATGCACGGCAACGCGCAATTGGCTGGTTTCATTTCTATGTTTTACGCTGGCGGAAGAGTGTTCGCTATTTTTGTTCGCCTTATCCTCACCGGTAGGTTGAGCAACATTCTTGGTACAAAAGGTTCGTTGCTTATCAGTCCCGTAATTCTGTTTGTGTTCTTAGTCAGCATTATTTCCATTTCGCTTTTCAACCACGACCGCCTTGCCGTGATTTATGTTTTTGGGCTAATGGCAATTATTACCGAAGTGCTAAAAACAAGTTTGCAAGACCCGGTTTTTCTTTCGCTTATGCAGCCGCTCTCTTCCAGTTTGCGATTACGCGGACATACTATAGTAAAAGGTGTAATGGATCCATTCGCTTTAATCTTCAGCGGGTTTGTGCTTTTTAGTTTACTCAAAATTTCGGGACATGTAGATTTGTTTCAGTTGAGCTACCTGGTCTTTACCCTCTTGATAGTTTGGGTGATTATGATTTTTGTGGTGGATAGAGAATATGTGCGTACACTGGTAACCGCGCTCGATAGACGATATTCTGTTGGAAATGAAATTGACTTAACCGAAGAGAAAACCCGAAATGTTTTGCTCCAAAAAATTTCGACCGGTGAACGGGGCGAGGCTATTTACATTCTGAATTTGATTGAGAAACAATATGCCGATGATAAGGAAGAGTTAGTGCTAAAAGCTTTGGAACATCCCCAAAAGGAAGTGCGCATGGAAGCCATAAAATTGTCAGAGCGTAAAAAAATTATTGCCGCACTTCCGCTAATAGAAAAAATTATTGCTGCGCGAACCGATACGGAACTTTTACCCGAAGCCGTAAAAGCCATGTGCATGTTGCAGCCCGAGGAACTGGAAAACATAGATGAGTTTGTAGAAGATAATGACCCACGCTTAATGAAAGCCGCCATTACCGGTTTAATGACAAGTGGTGGAATTAGCGCGGTGGTAACAGCTGGTCAGCGATTACTGCTACTTATTTCTTCTACGGTTGTTGCGGAACGAAAAATGGCTACTGAAATTATTGGCGACCTTGGTGTGCAATCGTTTTACAAACCGCTACTGAATTTGCTGAAAGATGAAAATTTGGAAGTAGTTAAAGCCGCAATTCTTTCTTCGGGCAAAGTAAAAAACGAACGATTAATTCGTCCACTAATGCAATTGTTTTTGCAACATAAAAACGAAAAGTTGGTGATAGATGCGTTACATGAAGCTGGAGACATAGCATTAAAAGAAATTACAAATGCACTTACACACGAACAGCTTACACGGCAGCAACAAGCTAAATTGATTTTGCTTTGTGGTAGAATTGGTTCCGATAACGCTACAAAAATTTTAGATGAATTGGTTTGGAAAACACCGGCATTGCGAGCCGATATTTTTCACGCGCTGCATTTATGTGAGTTCAAATTGCAACCTCACAACCGCGCGCAACATATTGAGTTGATGAATCATTACATCAATGCTTCTACCAAAATTCTTTTCATGATTCAGGTAGCGGAAAAGATTTCTACAGCAAAAATTTTAGCTGATGCGTTGCATTTAGAGTTGAATGAAATTCGTTATTCGCTGTTGTTGCTATTTTCTTTTGTTTACGATAAAGAGAAAATGATGAAAGCTAAAAGTGCTTTTAGTGTGAAAAAACGCGAAGGAATTGCCAACGCGTTGGAGGTAATTGAAATTGAAGTGCCGAAGGAAATCTCTTTAAAATTCAATAAGATTTTTGAACCCGGAACCATTGGTGATAAGTGCAACGCCATGCAGTTTTATTTTAAAGAGCAGTTGACATACGAAAAAATGATTGACGATATTTTGCACAACCATCATCACCATTACCACCGCTGGACAAAAGCTGCTGCGCTTCATTCTGTAGGTTTTTATACCGGCATCGAAAAGAAAAAATGGTTAGAAAAAGCGCAAACCGAAAATGATATATTGCTTTACCAAACAGCAGAGAGTATGCTGAACAAAATGAATTAAGTTATGTCTGCCGCGCATCATTACAAAGAACAACGACTACTGCTTATAGAAAAGGTTTTACTTTTAAAATCGCTTTCGCTGTTTGAAGAAACGCCCGAAACTGTTTTGGCGGAGTTAGCTGAAATCTTAGAAGAAGAAGAAATTGAAAAAGGACATCCGATTTTTCTAGCCGGAGACGAAGGAAACTGCATGTATATTATTTTTAAAGGCGAAGTGCGCATTCATAAAGGCGAACACACTTTTGCTGTTTTAAAACAGAACGATTTTTTTGGAGAACTCTCTTTGCTTGATACCGATACTCGCTCAGCTTCAGCTACTGCCAATGCCGAAACCCTGCTTTTAAAAATTGACCAAGAACCATTTTACGAATTGATGGAAAGCCGAATTGAAGTAGCAAAAGGAATTATTAAAACTTTATGTAGAAGGTTGAAAGCGCAGAACGAAAAATCTGTGCAGCAGAAATAAAATCAATCGTAACTCTTTACAATTCTTTCTACCTCTTTCAGGTTTTTTTGCTTTTCGGCTTCGCGGTGCTTTTTACAAAAGTTGGTGTGGTAGCTATGCTCTTTCAAAAAACCAACCTGTATAATATTCCATTGGCGTTCGCTTTCCACGCCTAAGTAAATTTTAATTTCTTCAAAAAGCGTTCTGCCTATTCGTTCAAAATCATCGGTGCCCAAATATTCTAAATCAGCATCGGCAATAATGTATTCCATTTTGTTTTTAGGGTTCTGTGGAATTTTTGTTGCTCGTATCATTCCGCAGATAACTTCAATTTCTTCAGCTGTAAATCCAAAACCCGGCAAATCGGCTTTCGCCATTTCACAACCTATTTCTTCGTGGTTGCGGTAAGTTTTTGTAAAGCCTGCATCATGATAAAGCACGGCTACTTTCAGCAACAGCATTTCTTCTTGCGATAGCTTTTCATGCTTGCCTATCTGTTCTGCTGAGCGCAAAACGTCCATAGTATGGTGCAAACCATGGTAATAAAGATTATTTGGCAATTCACGTTTAAGAATGCCGACAATGTGTTGCTCTACCTCTTTAAAATTTCTCATTCTTAAAGCGAAATTGTCTTTTGCGTACCGTTATGCAATTGCTTTTTCCACAAAATACATATCTATCTCTCCCTTATTCTTCGCTTCTACTTTTCCGCGATAAATGCAGGCAAATTTATCTTTCACCAATTCGTAAGTGGCTCCCGAAATATTGATTTTACCGGCTTCGCTGGTTTGTTGCATACGCGCAGCCATGTTCACTGTATCGCCCCATATATCATAGGCAAACTTGCGTATACCAATTACGCCCGCCACTAACTGACCGGTGTGTATCCCAATGCGAAACTCAAAAGGAATTTTTCCTTGTGCGGTGCGCTCCCTGCGCAGTTTATCAATTTCATAAATAAAATCGAGCGCAGCTTGCACCACTAAATGAGGATTGCCCTCGCTCTTGGTAGGTACGCCACCTGCACACACATAAGCATCGCCAATGGTTTTAATTTTTTCAATGTCGTATTTCTCAATCACTTTATCAAAGCGTTCGAAATACGCATCCAAACCTTCAACCAAGTCGTCTGGCGAAAGCTGCTCACTGATGGTTGTAAAGTCTTTAATATCGGCAAACAGCACGGTAGCTTTTGAATAATTTTTTGCGGTTGTCTTGCCATGCGCTTTTAATTCGTGCATTACTTCTTCGGGCAAAATGTTAAGCAACAATTCATCGCTTCTTCTTTTCTCTTCGTTAATCAATTTGTTTTTCTCTTCCAATTCGCGCAATGTTTTTTGGCGGGCGAAAAACAATACACCAATAATTGAGAGCAGACTCAACGAAATAGCGGCAACAATTATGTAAAGATTGTTCTTTGCCTTTTGCGCACTCAATTCTATTTCCGATGCTTTTAGTTGAAGTTCCTGAAGTTCTTGTTCCTTCTTCAAAATTTTCACGCTGTCCTCTTGAAATTGCAACCGCTCTTGAATACGTTTATTACGCATTTCAGAACTCATCAGCATATCTTCCGTTTCCAAAAGCATTCGCTTTGCCGAGTCAATTTTTGATTGCGTTTGAGATAACTCGCGCTGTTTAATTTCTAATTCTGTTTTCGCTTTTGCGGCTTCTGTCCTCGCTTTTTGCGCATCTTGTTTACTACTTGCTATCTCGGAGTTTTTTGCCTGGCTTTCCTGATTCAGCTTTTTTATTTCCTGTTGTGATGACTGGTTGTTCCATTCCGTTTGTTGCTGAATAGTTTTCTGCTCTTGCATCATCTGCTGCTTGAGCTTTCGCATTTCTTCCAGTTGTTTTGCCTTTGCATCGCTACCGGTTTGCGCAAAAGAAGAAACAGAAATCAAGAGCGTAACCAAGAGAAAATTGAGCGAGAGATACTTTTTCATTTGGGTGTATAAAAATTGAAATTAAGCAATGCCATCAACAAAATACATATCTACCTGACCTTTATTCTTTCCTTCTATTTTTCCCCGGTGTGTGCAGCTGAATTTGCCTTTCACCAACTCGTAAGTAGAATCAGAAATATTAATTTTTCCTTTATCGCCATGTTGCTCCATGCGGGCAGCCATGTTTACCGTATCGCCCCAAACATCATAGCCAAATTTACGCAAGCCAACAATGCCCGCAATTAGCGGACCGGTGTGTATGCCTATTCTAATTTCGAAATAAGTACTGCCAGACTTTTCTCTTTCTGCTTTGGTATGTTTAATAAACTCCTGAATTTCGAGAGCTGCGCAAATTACGTAGTACGCATTATCTACATCGGCCTTTGGCAGACCACCCATACACAGGTAAGCATCGCCAATGGTTTTTATTTTTTCAATTTTATACTTGCCTATTATCTCATCAAATTTTTTGAAGTAGTAATCCATCTCTGCTTCCAATTGTTGAGCACTTATTTTTTCAGCTGCACCGGTAAAGTTTTTTATATCGGCAAATAGCACGGTTGCCAAATCGTAACTCTTATCCTGCGATGATTTGCTTTGTTTTAATTCTGCAACAACTTCGGCAGGAAGAATATTGTGTAACCATTCGTCAGATTTCCTTTTTTCAGAAGCAATCAATCGGGTATCGTTTCGCTTTTGCACAAAGGCGAAAACAGCTAATGCGGCAATTACTGCCAACAAACCAATGCCAATAAATGATGCTTTTTTTATCAGTTTCTGCTTTTCGAAACTGGCATTTGTTTCTGTATCCTTTTTATCCTGCACTGCTTTAGCAAGCTGACGCTCTTTTTCAAAGTTAGTTTGCAGTTCCAACTGCGTCATCTTTTTCGATAAATCTTTGGTGTGATTTGCCTCCGATAAATCGTGAAACTTTATATGATACTCCAACGCTTTAGCTTTATCGCCTTTATACAAATACGCATAGTAAAGTGCCTCTGCTGAACTTTTCTCTAATTCAGTTTCGCCATTTGTCTTGCCTTCTTGTAATGACAATTTGGCCAAGTCAATTGCCAAATCGAATTGCTTGTTGCCCAACAAAATAAAACACATCAACAACCGACTGTGGCTGAACGATGACATAGAGCCTGTTTCCTGAAAAATATCCATGGCTTGTTGCACATACTTCATGGCATCTTTCAAATTACTTTTATCATAGTTAATAGAAGCTAACTGTTGCAAACAGTTTGCTTTGTTATTCAAGTTGCCGGCATCTTCCGAAAGTTGAATTGCCTCGTTGTATTTTGTTACGGCATCATCTATCATTCCCATTTTGTAAGCTTGATTTGCCAACTCAAAAGTTACGTTGCCATACCATTCTTTAAAGTTCGCTTCTTTAGCCACAGCTAAAGATTGCGAATACAAATCCATCGCCTTATCATCTTCGCCCAACGATTCGTAAATGGTGGCTTTGCCATCTAAACAACGGGCAATATTTTTTTTGTCGTTTATTTTTTGCGCCAGCAAAAGTGCATCCTGATAATAATCGAGAGCTTTGCCGTATTGCCCTTGATTCAACTCTAAATTTGCCAACCAATATTTGCAGAAAGCAATAAAAGAGGTGTCGTTCGATTGCTCACTAAGGGCTTCCGCCTGTGTAATAAAAATTCGCGCCTTAGTGTAATCATCAATTTTATAATTGGCTACACCAATTAAAGCCAATGCTTTTGCTTGCCCCTTTTTATAGCTGCTATTTTCCGCAAACGACTTTGCTTTATCCGCAAGAGCTAAACTTTCCTCTGGCTTTTGGTTGAGTAACGATTCGGCTTTTTGATTTAACAGGTCAATATCGTTTTCACTTTGCGCAAACGCAGAAATCAGAAAAAGAAGCATGGAAAAGAGAAGCGTAGAGAATTTCTTCATCAACTGAATTTAAATTCAATATAGAAACAAATCAGTATTAACAAAAATAGGAACCCAAAAAATTAAGGCTGAAAAATAGAGAACCGGTCAGCTAAATACTATTTAGCTTTAGTGAAGTTGAAATCAATTCGCTTTTTTTGCCTTTGGTTGTGCCTTCTATATAGGCACGAAGATGGGCAGAATCTTTCAACTAATAAACAATACGTTGACGAAAATCGTACGCTGGGTTTTCTGCTTTAAAAGATTTTTGAGTGAATGAAGTGATTTTAAATTCTACTTCTTCGTCATCGCGCACTTTCGGAACATAAAAATATTTTGTATCGCGAACAAACAGTCTAATTGATTCGTCAAAATAAACATCGGTTTCATCTTTATCGTGTTCTTCCTGCGCGTAATGGTAACCAATGCCACCAATGGTAGAATCATTTACCAACTGCCACTTTTCGTATTCTTCTTTGCCATCCAGTTTCCTTCCAGCCATAAAAATTGCTTTACAGAGTTTTCCTGTGCTGAAGCAAAAGAAGTTATTGCCACAAAAAGCTAGAGCAAGTATTTCATTATTAAACAGGTTTAAATTGTTCGAAGCCTTGTTTGCAGGAAAAGCAAAAGCGAATAGCACGACAAAGAGTTGAACCAAAAGCCGAACGCAAAGTAGTGTCGGTACTATGGCAATGCGGACAACGAACATTGTTTAGTTGTTGTACCGTCAATTCATCATCATTCAACAGAACCGGTGGCGCCAAACCAAATTTTTCGAGTTTGAGTTTTGCTTCGGGTTTCATTCTATCGCTTGTCCACTGCGTTTCAAAATCAACTTTTACCTCTACTTCATCAAACTCAAGTTTCATTACTTCTTCGCGGATAGATTTTTTGATAACATCAATTGCTGGGCAGCCAACGAATGTTGGTGTCATGGTAATAGAGCAAGTCCGATGTCCGTTGTCTGATGCCGAAAGTTGAATTCCCGTAATCATTCCCATTTCAACAACAGAAATCACAGGAATTTCCGGGTCTTTCACATTTTCAAGCGCAAGCCAAATTTGGTGTTCTGTAATTTCTTGTATTTGCATTTCCATTATAGAATTCTCAAATCCTCACATTCTCAAATTTGCATCTACCATTCTGCATCAATATCCGTTCTGACTACTTCACACATTTCATCTAATAGCGGCTTCAGATATTCCGAATGAAAACCTTTTCTTCCTCCGTAAACTATTTTGATTTCATCCGTAGCGGGAACTTTCAAATTAGCTGATTCCATGACAGGAATAATTTTTTCGAGCCAGCGTTTTTTTAATTCATCTTCTCCGACAAAAATATTTTCAGCAATCAAATCGTTTTCAAATTCGCTTTTTTCGAAAATACCGAGAGCTAAATGCCAAGCATAATTTAAAGAAGATTGAATACGCGCTTTGCTTTCTTCTGTTCCGTTGCCGAGTTGCTTCACAAAAGTATCGGCATGCATTACGTGATATTTTATTTCGCCTTTTACCTTCTTAGCAAGTTGAGCTAACGGCTGAAAAGAAGATTGAGTTAGTATATCATACCGAATCAATTCAGCATGGTCGAACAAGAACTGACGAACAATACTGAAATCGTATTCACCAATAGGCTGCTCAACAAAATGACAGCATTTGAATTGCTTTTCTTCACGTTTAAATGCAAGTGTATCCGCATCAGCTTCTCCTAAAACTTCATTCAGAATTTTATAAAGCGCTTGTGCGTGTCCGATTTTATCTTGCGCCATAGAGGAGAAAGCAAGGTCTTCTTCCAGCATTGGGCCAATGCCTGTCCATTCAGAATTACGGTGACCGATGATAAGCGCATCATCTGCCATTTTATAGAGTAAATCTTTAAGTGCGTTGCTCATGTTCAAACTTTTGCTTGTTCTGAAATTTTTCAATTCTGTCTCTCACCTTATAATATGCCGGATCACGGAAAGTTTTTTCAGGAGTGGTTTCAAACATATCTTCATCATCCGAACCGAATGTGTAAACATCGCTTGTCTTCACCACCCAAAGATTGGTTGTCTTTCCTCTTCTGCCAAAAACTTCTTTCGCCATCACCAACGCCATTTCAGGATTTGATGCGTGAACGATGCCTACGTGCGTTACGTGTTTTCCCCTTTTCTCTTGATGAAAAACCTCGTAGGTAATTAAATGTGAGTTTGTCTTTTCAACTTCGGTTGAAGGATCTAAAGACAAACGTTTTATTCTTGGGTCTAACGTGTTCATTGTGCTTTGTTTTCATTCTCAAATTCTCACATCCGCTAATTATGCAAGTGGCACTACATATTTTTCACTTGGATTCATCAATGCCTGACGCACCCATCTTCCGGCTTCTTCTGCAAATTTTCTCACGGCAATGCGTTCTGCATTACATGGGCCATCACCGTTTATTACACGTTTAAATTCATTCCAATCTGGGTCGCTGAATTCCCAAATACCATCATCATTCTTTTTCAAATTCGGGTCGGGAAAAGTAATATCAAGTTCCCAAATTTTCGGAACATATTGGTCAAGAAACTGATTACGCATATCATCATTACTTGCCAATTTCACCTTCCATTTCATTAATTTTTCACTATGCGCACTTTGTTTATCGGGCGGACCAAAAAAGTGCAACAATGGACGATACCAACGGTTAATAGCATCCTGCAAAATTGCGCGTTGATGTTTTGTGCCGGTAGCCAGGTAAACCACATTATCATGCCCTTGTTTTAAGTGAAAACTTTCTTCGTAACAAATCCTTTCGAGTGCACGGCAATAGGGGCCGTAACTTCCTTTGCTATTAATAACTTGGTTTACGATGGCCGCGCCATCTACCAAAAAACCAATCACCGCAATGTCTGCCCATGTAAGCGCAGGATAATTAAACACGTTTGAATACTTTGATTTGCCACTCAATAAATCATTAAGCATCTCTTCACGCGTTTTGCCAAGCGTTTCGGCAGCAGAATAAAGCAACTGACCGTGACCAATTTCATCCTGCACTTTTGCAATCAATGCAAGCTTGCGTCTAAAATTTGGAGCTCGGGTAATCCATGTTCCCTCGGGCAATGCGCCAACAATTTCAGAGTGAGCATGTTGTTCGATCATACGAATGAGTTGCTTGCTATATTCCACCGGCATCCAATCCTGCGGCTCAATTTTTTCGCCCCGCGCAATTCGTGATTCAAATGCCTCCAATTTCTCGGGGTCTTCCACCGTAGTATTCATGCGTTTTGCTTCTTCTTCCGATAAGTTTGTGCTTCCGTACATGGTTTATGATTTAAGTCCTTTTAATAGTAAATCAGAAATATCATTCGCAATTTCTTCCTGCGTCAAATTCTCGTTCGAGTTATACAAATCGTAAGTAGCGTTTAGGGAAGAGAAGATGGCGAAGGCAATCAACTTCGAATTCATCTCTTTAAAATCGCCTTTCTTAATTCCCTTATCAATAATGTCGCGGAACTTCATTTCGTATTCAAAGCGTAGTTTTTTGAATTTACCCAAATGCGGTTGTTCCAAAAACATCCATTCATTAAAAAACACTTCCGATGCCTCAAGGTTCGCAGCAATTACACCAATATGCGCTTTAATAACGGCTTTAAGCTGGCGCTGAAATTTTACTTCTGTGACCAAGGCTTTATCAAAGGCGGCAAAAAACTGCTGCGCCATATCAAAACAGATTTCGCGGAGCAAATCGTCTTTGCTTTTATAATGGTTGTACAAACTCGGAGCCTGTATGCCAACTTCTTTTGCCAACTCGCGCATACCAACGGCAGCATAGCCGCGCTCACGGAAAAGCTTTTGCGCTGTTCTCTTTACTTTCTCTTTGGTGGTTTGTGCCGCTGCCATAACTGTAGCAAAAGAAAGGTTTTATTTTGAAACTAACAAGTGTTAGTGTAATGGGGGTGTAGTAATTACGAAAGGTTGGAGAAAACTCAACTTAACCTATAATTTTAATTTACTCCTCATTTTGAAATTCCACTTCTAAGTGTATATTCGCACCAGATTATTTAGGAAAGAGGGGACGAGAGTCCCCTCTCTTATTTTTTGGACATGAACTTTGAAGCAGTAAAGAACAAAATTGAGGAGTGGTTGCAGCCTGTGCTGGAAGTGAAAAATTTGTTTCTCGTGGATATTAAATTCCCAATGGGAAGGCAGATTGAAGTGTATGTGGACAGCGATAAAGGAATCCATATTTCGGAATGTGCCGAGATATCGCGGTTTTTGGAAAAGAATTTAGATGAAAGCGGCTTGGTTCCTGAAAACTATATTCTTGAGGTAAGCAGTCCGGGTATGGATAATCCGTTGCGGGTTCCGCGCCAATACAAGCGCAGAGTGGGGCAGGTTTTAGAAGTAACTAAAACAGACGGTGTGCAAGTGGTGGGAGAATTGATTAAAGTGAATGACGGAAGTATAAAGTTGCGCGATGTGCCCGAAGAAATGAGCAAAACGCAGAAGGCAAAAGAAAAAAAGACGGCAGACAACAGACAACAGACAACAGAAACAACCAAAGAGTGGACTGTAAATTTTTCGGAAATTAAACGGGCAACTATTCAATTCAAATTCTGATTACTTATTAAAACTATAAATCTTCAAAAACAAAAATTAATACCATGAACAGCTTAGATCTGATTGACTCGTTTAGCGAGTTCAAGCAAATGAAAAATATCGATCGCCCGACCATGATGAAGGTGCTCGAAGACGTTTTCCGCACTTTGCTCCGCAAAAAATATGGCGATGTAGATAATTTCGACATTATCGTAAACACCGATAAAGGCGATTTGGAAATTTGGCACAGACGCGAAATTGTAGAAGATGCTGCTGTAGAAAATCCGATTACGCAAATTGGCATTACCGAAGCCAAGAAGATTGAAGAAGATTTTGACATTGGTGAAGAAACTTACGAAAAAATTACCCTCGAAAGTTTTGGTCGCAGAGCGGTTTTGGCAGCCCGCCAAACCTTAGCTTCACGCGTTGGTGATTTAGAGAAAGACGAAGTTTTCAAGAAATATAAGGACCGTATTGGCGAAATTCTTTCTGCCGAAGTTTATCAGGTTTGGAAGAAGGAAATTTTGTTGCTGGATGAAGAAGGTAACGAATTGTTGTTGCCAAAATCTGAACAAATAAAAACCGATTTCTTCAAGAAAGGTGAAACCATCCGCGCGGTAGTTCGCAAGGTGGAATTACGTAACGGCACTCCTTTCATCATCCTTTCAAGAACCGATAATGCGTTCTTGGCTAAGTTGATGGAAGCGGAAGTTCCCGAAATTTTCGATGGTTTGATTGTTATCAAAAATATTGTTCGCGAACCCGGAGAAAAAGCAAAGGTTGTAGTAGAAAGTTTTGATGATAGAATTGACCCAGTGGGTGCCTGTGTGGGTGTAAAAGGTTCTCGTATCCACGGCATTGTCCGCGAGCTGAAGAACGAAAACATCGACATTATCAACCATACCAGCAACCTTTCGTTGATGGTTCAACGCGCATTGGCTCCTGCAAAAATTACTTCGTTAGATATTAATCAGGAAACCAAGAGAATTTCAGTTTACCTGGCACCAGACCAAGTGTCTCTGGCTATTGGTAAGCGCGGAGTAAACATCAAATTGGCGAGCCGTTTGGTTGGTTTTGAAATTGATGTATACCGCGAAAACGAAGGAGGTGCAAGCGAAGAAGAATACGATATTGACTTAGAAGAATTTGCAGATGAAATTGAAGATTGGATGATTGACGAATTGAAGAAAATTGGTTGCGATACCGCACGCAGTGTTCTTCAGTTGAGTGAAGATGAATTGGTTCGCAGAACCGATTTGGAAGAGGAATCCATCAAGGAGATTCGCAAGATTCTTCAAAGTGAGTTCCAAGATGACAAGAAGTCGTAGGCTTGCCATGAGAACGGGCAAACACAAAACAAATAAGTGATACGTAATTGGCGATGTAACCAATTACGCATCGCCAATACAGAATTACTATTCACTAAATATAATACATGTCAGAAGTAAAAGCATTACGATTAGCAAAAGCAGCGGGCACCTACAACGTTTCGGAAGGACACATTGTAGAGGCGTTGAAGAAGGCGAAGTTTACCCTTACCGGTAACCCGAACGAGAAGCTCTCGCCCGAAATGATTGCTGTACTGGATAAAGAGTTTGGTACCGATAAAAACATCAAGCAGCAGGCAGACATTACTTCGTTGGCTGAAAAGGCACAGAAGGAAAGCATTGAAGCCAAGGTAGACAATATTGCTACACACAAGAAAGAAAAGGAGGAGAAAGAAATTATTGTTACCAGCAATATTGTTCACAAAGAGGAGAAGGTTAAGGAAGAAAAACCGGTAAAGCCGATAGTAGCTCCAGATGAAATTATTACCGCTAAAAAACAAATTCTTGAAGGTCCTAAAGTGGTTGGGAAGCTAGAAGAAGAAAAACCTAAAAAGAGCAAGAAGAAGAAAGAAGAAGAAGTTGTTGCTCCTCCAGCGGTAGAAGAAAAGGTGGTGGAAGCAGTTGAAGAGAAAGCAACTCCCAAGAAAAAGAAAGACGAGCCAGAGCTGGAACCGGAAGTAAAAATTGAAACCAAGTACCAAACACTTGAAGGCACTAAAGAGGTAGGCAAAATTGATCTTTCTAAATTCGACCCTAAACCGAAGAAGAAAGAAGAGCCTGCAGGAGAAAAGAAAATACGCGAACGCAAATTAGTGAAGAAAAAAGGCGCACCGCTTGGAGGCGACCAATACTATGATAAGAAGGTAGAGAACTTCCAGCGCAAGCGCGAAATTGGTCCGGGTACCGGGTTCAAAAAACCAGAGATTACAGGACCTGTTGAGATAACCGAAAAGCAAATTGAAGATAAGATTCGCGCTACTATGGCGAAAATTCAAGCTCAAACTTCAAAGAGCGACCGCTCGAAAATGCGCAGAGGAAAACGCGAAGCTTTCCAGGAAAAAATAGAAGCAGCACAAGAAGGTGTGCAACACAACAAGTTGCAGGTGGCAGAATTTATTTCTGTTTCGGAGTTGGCCAGCTTAATGAACATGGCACCGGTAAAGGTAATTTCCACCTGTATGCAATTGGGTGTCATTGTTTCTATCAACCAGCGGTTAGATGCTACCATTATTGAATTGGTAACTGCAGAACATGGCTATGAAGTAGAGTTCATTTCTGCCGCTGACCAAACAGCATTTAAAGAAGAAGCACCGGATAAGCCCGAAGATTTACATTCTCGTGCGCCAATTGTTACCATCATGGGTCACGTTGACCACGGTAAAACTTCCTTACTCGATTATATCCGCAAATCTAACGTGGTTTCAAAAGAAGCCGGAGGTATTACACAGCACATTGGTGCTTATGAAGTAACTACGGCTGACGGTCGCAAAATTGCTTTTTTGGATACACCGGGTCACGAAGCGTTTACTGCTATGCGTGCACGTGGTGCTAAGGTTACGGATATTGCCATCATTGTAATTGCGGCTGACGATGCAGTAATGCCTCAAACAAAGGAAGCCATTAACCACGCGCAAAGTGCGGGTGTGCCAATGATTTTTGCCTTCAACAAAATTGATAAAGACGGAGCTAATGCCGATAAAATTCGCGAGCAGCTTTCAGGAATGAATTTGCTGGTGGAAGAATGGGGTGGACCTCACCAATCGCAAGAAATTTCTGCCAAGAAAGGATTGAACATTGATTTGCTATTAGAGAAAATTTTGTTGCAAGCTGAATTGCTTGAATTAAAAGCAAACGACAAACGTTTAGCTACCGGTTCGGTAATTGAAGCAACTTTGGATAAAGGTCGTGGTTATACAACTACCATACTTGTTCAGAACGGAACATTGAAGATGGGCGATATTATTGTTGCCGGTCCTTACATGGGTAGAATAAAAGCCATGTTTGACCATACTGGTGCCAAAATGAAAGAAGCAGGCCCTTCGGTACCCGTGCAAGTGCTAGGGTTAAGTGGTGCGCCACAAGCCGGTGAAAAGTTTAAAGTATTCGACAACGAAGCGGATGCAAAAGAACTGGCAACTAAACGCGCACAAATTGAACGCGAAACTGGTATCCGCACCAAGAAACATATTACGCTGGATGAAATTGGAAGACGTTTGGCTTTAGGTAACTTCAAGGAGCTAAGCTTGATTTTGAAGGGAGATGTGGATGGTTCGGTAGAAGCTTTGGCAGATTCCTTGCTTAAACTTTCTACCGAAGAAATTCAAATCAAGATTATTCACAAAGGTGTGGGAGCTATTTCCGAATCGGATGTTTTGTTGGCAACAGCATCAGATGCGATTGTAATTGGTTTCAACGTTCGTCCTTCGTTAAACGCAAGAAAAATTGCCGAAACAGAAGGCGTGGATATTCGTCTTTACTCTATCATCTACAACGCTATTGAAGAAATTAAGAGCGCAATGGAAGGCTTACTTGAGCCTAAGATTGAAGAGAAGATTATTGGTATGCTGGAAGTGCGCAGCGCCATACACGTAAGCAAACTGGGAACTATTGCCGGTTGCTTTGTAAAAGACGGAAGAGTATTGAGCCGATCGAAGGTTCGTATTATTCGCGATGGTATTGTAATTCACACTGGTACAGTTTCGGGCTTGAAACGCTTTAAAGATGATGTAAAAGAAGTGGTGAGCGGTTTGGAGTGCGGTGTAATGGTGAAAGACTACCAAGACATTAAAGAGACGGATATCATAGAGGTATTTGAAGAAATAGAGGTGCAACGTAAGTTGTAATTGCTGGTCAGGCAACTGACTATAGCTGTAAATTAAAAAAGCCTCCCTCAAAATTTCGGGAGGCTTTTTATTTTAAGTTTTCCGGCTATTGTTTCCCAATAGCTATCGGGATGTTGCCTTGGCGCGCGACAGGGTCCCGAGGCGTAAACCATGTCGGGACAGAAGGCTGTATCAAATTTAATTTTTGACACAGTTTATGGAATGGGCGGTTGGGTAGGTGTAAGAGCCGCCATGATAATTTGGCTTGCCCTATTTTGAGTACTGTATGATTAGCGGTTGTTTATAGGGGTAATAGATTGCTGTTGTTCTTTCTACTTTAGTAGAAGTAAAACGCAGCTGCTGAAAACTGAAAATTATAAGGACTTGACGGATGAGGAGTTGGTGCACCGTTACCGCAACTCGCACGAGACTGCGTATGTGGGAGAGTTGTATCAGCGGTATACGCATTTGGTTTACGGGGTTTGCATGAAGTATTTGCACAATGAGGCAGAGGCGGAGGATTTGACGATGCAGATTTTTGAAAAACTGATTCAGGATTTGAAGAAACATCATGTAACGGTGTTTAAGCCTTGGCTACACATAGTGGTGAAGAATGAGTGCATGATGAAGTTTAGAAAAGAAACAACAAATGCTAAAAAACAGACTAAACTGAAGTTTGAGTTGAATACAAGTGTGGAATCGGAGCCGGTTGATCATCTACAAGAGGCGGAAGAAAAAAGGCAGGAGGCGGAGGACAAGGAATTTGTGTTGCGGTATTTGCAGGAGGGCATTGAGGAATTGAAGGATGAGCAGCGCGAGTGCATTGAATTGTTTTATATTAAGGAGGCTACGTATTCGCAGATTGTGAGCATTACGGGTTATAGCATGAATGAAGTGAAGAGTCATTTGCAAAATGGAAAGAGGAATTTGAAAAAATTTATAACCGCTAAGAACGATGAAAACGGAAAAGATAAAATTGTCTGAACAGGGCATTATCTGCGAAGAGGCGTTGTTGGCTTATGTAAACAACGAACTAAACGGAGATGAAAAGCAGGAGTTGGAAAAACTTTTGTTAGACGACCCGTTTGCGCAAGAGGCGTTGGAAGGTTTGCAGCAATCAACCAAGGCAAGTGCTGCGGTGGCAGTAAATAACATCAACAAGAAAGTGCGCGAGCGCGTTGGGTTGAAGGAGCGGAAAATTATTCAACTGCACTGGAGTAATTATGCTTGGGCGGCTGTGGTGTTTGGTTTGCTGATAGGCGTTGGTTTTATAATGGTAAGTTATTTTGGTAAGCAGGATAGCAGCATTGCGATGAATAAAAACACAGCTGAGGAAGTGAATCTGCTGGAGAAGAAAGTTGAAGAGACGAGTGTTGCTCCGACAGATATTACAGTAGCTACAGATTCTATAGTTGTAACCGAACAACAAAATGTGGCGGCTGATGAAAGCCCTGCTGAAGTTGCACCAGCATTTAAAGCGAATGATAAAGAAGTAGCAGAGGCGGAAAGTAAGGACATGAAAGCCGTTGCTACTAAACAGCAGCCGGCTGCTGCACCCGTTAAAGTTGCTGCGCCAGCACTACCGGCTAACGATGCAGATAAGAGCTTGGCAGTAAGTGGTGGTGCTGCCAAGGGAAAAGAAGAAGTTACTATGAGCAGTTATAAGGTGGCAAGTGGTGATGCAAAGACAGAACAAAAAAACATCGCTGCGAAGGCAAAGGAAGAGAGCCTTAAAAAGAAAGCCGTAGAGAGAAAAGAAGATGCAGCACCAACTACTGAAAGTATTGTGCGCGGAAGTATTGTAGAAACTATGCCGGTGAATAAAGTAACCATCATTACTATGGATGATGCGATGAAAAGTTTTAATAGTGGCGATTACAAAGCATCATCGGAACAGTTTAGCGAAATATTAAATCAACAACCAACGAATGCCGATGCGCTTTACTTTGGCGGCATTAGTGATTATATAAATGGCAACACTAAAAGGAGCGAGAAAAATTTTGATAAGCTGTTGAAGGATGGAACGAAGTTTACGGAAGGCTCTAAATGGTATAAGGCCAATATTTTATTGAAGAAGGGAAAGAGAGATGAGGCGAAAAAAATATTGGATGAACTTGCTAACTCAAGTGGTTCTTATAAAGAGCGCGCGGTGAAGAAGCGCGCGGAGGTGGAGTTTTAGAAATGAAGTTTAGTCCAATAGATATAAGTTTTACCAAGCTGCCCCGAAATCCAGTTTTTCTTTCTGCCGTTTATGTTGTTCGAATAATTCATTAGCACATAGTTATCGTCATTCACTTTTGAAATGCCGGCATAAGAACAATCACCTGTACTTGGAAAATCTGTGATGTGCGATAATGTCAAATCGGTTTTATTGAGTTTGAAAAGAGCGGTTACTTTTTTAGTGATGGAATAGCGGATGAGATTGTTGATGCGTCCTTGCTTTTCGTTCCTGCGGTTTTTTACTTTGTCTATTTCACCATCTATGTTTCTTCGCGAAACCAAATAAATATCCTGGTTATGGTCGAACAGCAATGCGCTATCGTATTTAGTTTTGCTGCGTTTCTTCTCCCAATTATGTAAACTATTTTTATCTGCCTTGCAAACTAAAGAACCGGTGCCTTCTAAGCGAACAGTAGAAAACATATTGCCTTCTTTATCGAAAATAAATTCGCCTTCTTCTGCCGATAGAATATCTATCTGTGGTTCTTCGGAAATGGGTTTCAATGCCAGCGCATCGGTGCTCCAAAACAACCGCAGGTTGCTTTTATGTTTGCTGTTGTAAAGATTTTTACCGTAGTAGGCGGAGAGATATAAAGTGTCTTTACGTTCGCGAACACGCCAAGGAACAAAGCCATCAAGATTGACGGATTGCTTCTCCGTCCAAGTGCTTTTCTCTGATTTGCGTAACACGAAAATTTCTTTCGGTTCAAAACGGAATGTGCGTGTTCCGCCACGGAAGAAATAGAGGTTAAGGGTATCGTGATAAATAGCAAAGCGTGGTTCGCGCACATCGCAACCGAGTTTAATTTCGGTTTCGAAAGTCCAGGATTCTAAGTCGGTAGAGCTGACTACATACATCGTTGCTTTTTTAGATGCGAAGTGAGTAGGTGCCGTACGGAAAGCCAGATAAAATTTATCATGAAATTTTACTAAGTCGAGATTGTTGTTGCTGTGTTGAATGATACATTTTGCCGGCAGCTTACCCGAAGTAGTGAGATTTTGCCACTCATCAAATTTTATTTGCTGCGAAAAGCCGATGACTGTTAGAAAACAAAAAATGATTGTGGTTAGTTTGTGGCGCATGGCACAAAAATATTCAGTCGAGCTAATCGTAATAGAAGAATGGCAGAAATAACGTTTGCAAACAACCCGGAGCTAAAAACCATTATACCTAATTGGAAAGGAAACCCGGTTGGTAACGGAAGATTTATTGACCCGCATAAACGCTTTGGTAGCACCTTCAAGAAGTTTCTGCAGTGGAAACTGAATAAGAACGAAAAAGCAGAAGCCAAGAAAAACGATAAGTGGCGATTGACCGTTAGAAAGGGTAATGATTTTTTGAAGCAGAAAAATGATTGCATAGTGTGGCTTGGTCACGCCAGTTTTTTCCTACAACTAAAAGGAACGCGAATTTTAATTGACCCGGTGTTTGGCAGAATATCTGGAGTTGTGCCGCGCTATTCTGACTTGCCCTGTGCAACAGAAGACTTTACCAATATAGATTATGTGATGGTATCGCACGCGCACCGCGACCATTGCGATAAGAGTTCGTTGAAGAAGTTATTTGCACAGAATGAATCGGCTATGTTACTTACTTCGCTTAATACCGGTAAGCTTCTTTCAAGCTGGGTGGATGGCTTGCATTTTCAGGAAGCCGGTTGGTATCAGCAGTTTAATTTGAAAGAAGAAAATTTACGCATTACGTTTTTACCTACACAGCATTGGAGCAACCGCTACATGCACGATTTAAATAAAACGCTATATGGCAGTTTTATGATTGAAGCCGATGGATTGAATATTTTCTTTAATGGCGATTCTGGCTATTGCAGTTATCCAAAACAGATTGGAGAGTTGTTCCCTACTATTGATATTGCCATGATTGGTGTTGGTGCGTATCATCCGCCTTTGATGATGAAGGATGTGCACACTAATCCTTACGAAGCTGTTCAGATTTTTCATGACCTGAAAGCAAAAGCATTCATTCCTATGCACTACGGCACTTTTGATTTAGCCGATGAACCGCTGGGTGAACCGGTGAGAATTTTGAAGCAATTAGAATCCGAGAAAAAAATAAATGGCAATTTGAAAATGCTGGATGTAGGGGAAGTATTTAATATGTAGTAGCGTCTTTTAATTAGTAGGTTTTTTGGTTGCTGACCACCATCATAAATCACTTAGTGTATTTCTTCCTTCTATAAAATCCGAAGGCAATTCCTAAAACTACGATGAGGGAGATGGGCAGGGCGATGTTGATGAGCTGCCATTTTAGTTTTTCGTCTTCTACTTTTACGCTGTTGAGCATGCGCATTTTTACTTCTTTGTTGCGCGTTTCCAGAATGCCGCTGTCGTCAATCAGGTATTCGATACAGTTGAGGATAAAACTGTTGTTGGCAAACTGCTGTTTGGTATACATGTAGTAACCGAGCGGATAGGCGCTGCTGTCGTTGCGCACATCGTTGCGGATAATATCGCCATCGGCAATTACAATCATTTTGCTGCGCTTGCTTTTGTCGATAAACTTTAAATTCTGCAAGGTATCGCTGGCGGCTAAGAAGTCGGGTGATAAACGGTTTTTATAAACCGATTCAAATTCGCCTTCCAGCAAAACAGCTATGGGCAACTTAGGTTGATTGTAATAAGCCGGGTTTGGCTTGCTTTGAAGAATACCGAAGTGAACGCGCGTAGGCGCCAGTTGCGCTTTGGCGTTTTCGGTAGTGTGCAGCAAAATGGTTTTGCTCACACCCGGGTTTTGAATGGTGTCAATAGTGCTGGCAAAGAAACTTGCCACCGGGTCCAGGTTGCGGTTGATGGCGTGGTTGTTTTCGGAAACCAGCAACGGAAAATAATACCACGGAAACATTTCGGTTTGTGGGGCATTGCCCATTTGCCCTACCACAAGAGGAATAGGATTGCAGAGGTTAATGTCCTGCACCAAATCAGTGTTCAGGCGCACACCGTATTTAAACAGCATGTCGTCTAGATTAAAATCGTTGCCAATAGCAGATTGAATTCCGCCACTCCGTTTAAGACTATCCAGTTCGGCATTTGTGCCATCTACCAACCAAAGCACTTTGCCACCGTGCATAATGTATTGGTCAATTTTGTATTTATCTTTTTCTTCAAAAGCCAAACGCGGTTTTGCAATTACAATGGCATCGATGCGTTCAGGAATATGGTAGTTGGCTTGCAGGTCGAAATCTTTTACCTCGTATTCCAGTTCAGCCAGCGTTTGGCGGATGCCCGCAGTTTGCAGATTGGTGAGTTCGTTGTTGCCTTGTATAAACGCTACCTGCGGAGCGCGGTACTGACTAAGCTTTTGAATGGCATTAGCAAATTTGTATTCGAGCAGAATTTCGGAGTTGTTGAGAATCTGCGTGGGCGAAAAACCAATTTGATTTTCGAGCAACTGCACCGGCATACTTCTTCCGCCAAAGCTTACAATGGCTCCGGGAAAAATAAGTTGCTGCTTGCTTTCGGTTTTGCTTTTGGTGGTAAGGTTGGTTGGCGAAAGACCGCGCTGAATCAAATCCGTCATCAGGGCTTTGCGCTCATCTAAATTCTGAATCGCCATCGGGTCGATGAATTCGTATTCGATGTTTTTGCCACCGTAAGCGCGAAGCTCGTTGAGTAAGTTTCGGGTAGATTCTTTGAGGCGAGTAAAGCCGGCATTCAAATCGCCATCTAAATAGACCTTAACAGTTACTACATCTTTCAGATTCTTAGCCAGCGTTTTTGATGGCTGCGAAATGGAGTAGCGTTTTTCGGAAGTTAAATCTAACCGGTAGTAGAAAAAGCGGCTCACCACATTCAGCAAAAGCAAAATGGCAAACACAAGCACCAAAATAATGATGGCATCTCTGCGGTTGGTGATATGTGTTATCCGTTTTACCATCTGCGACTACTTAAGGCAGTGCGCGTGAAAAGAATGAAAGCAGAAATAATACTGAGGAAGTAAACTACATCGCGCGTATCAATTACGCCTTTGCCCATAGCATCGTAATGCGCACTCAAGCCGAATGACTCAACTAAGTAATCGTTCTTGCCGATGAAAATTCCGAACTGCGCCATGTAACCAAAGGCGAGGTAAATAAAGAAGCACAGAAATACTCCGAGGATAAAGGCTACAATTTGATTAGAGGTAATGGCCGAACAGAAAATACCGATGGCCACAAACACAGCACCCAAAAAGAACAAACCAAAGTAAGAGCCGAGGATTCCGCCAACATCTACATTGCCTACCGGTGATGCTAAGGCGTAAACAGCATAGAAATAAATGAAGGTGGGAACTATAGCGATGAATACTAGGAGCAAAGACGCAAAGTATTTTCCGAGAATAATTTCCAGTTCAGTAACCGGACGGGTTGAGAGTAACTCAATAGTGCCAGTATTAATTTCTTCGGCAAACGAGCGCATGGTGATGGCGGGAATCAGGAAAATGAAAATGTAAGGAGCGATGCTGAAGAAAGAATCGAGTGTGGCGTAACCGAAATCGAGAATGCTGGTATCAGGAAAAATCCACATAAAAAGACCAAGCACCAACAGGAACACGATGATGGCAATATAGCCAATCAGCGAGCTGAAAAATTGTTGGAGTTCTTTGAGGAATATTGCTTTCATCTATGCGGGCGCGATAATAATAAAACGGTTAACGTGTCAACTGTTTAAAGACTTCCTCAAGAGAATATTCTTCTTTATTCAAATGAAGCAAAGTCAGATTTTTCTCTTTCGCAAAATTGAAAATGTCTTCGCGGATATCTTTACTGCCTTCGGCTACAAAGTTCCATTTGCCGTCTTTTAATTGCTCGTAGCTTTTTACACCTTTTATAGTGCCGAGCAATCCGCGGTCAATGTTTTGTTTGAATTCTGCTGTTACAATTATTTCATTGCCGATTCTGTTTTGCAGGTTTTCGGTAGAGTCATTCGCTACAATCTTTCCTTTATTGATAATTATAACCCGATCTGCCACTGCCTGCACTTCCTGCATAATGTGTGAAGAGAAAATTACCGTTTTGTCCTTACCCAGTTGTTTGATGAGCGATCGAATTTCCACCAACTGATTAGGGTCGAGACCGGAAGTAGGTTCATCTAAAATCAATACTTCAGGATTATGCAACATGGCTTGCGCTAAGCCTACGCGCTGCTTGTAACCTTTAGAAAGCTGACCTACTTTCTTTTTGCGCTCGGCAGTTAAGCCGGTTACTTCAATCATTTCATCAATCCGCTGTAGTGTTATCTTCCCAAGCTTGTGCAGACCGGCAACAAACTCCAGATACTCACGCACATACATATCTAAATACAAAGGATTATTCTCGGGCAGATAGCCAATCTTCTTGGTTACTTCTAAAGGCTCATTGGTCGTATCGTGTCCGCATACGGTGGCTGTGCCGGATGATTGCGGAATAAAGCAAGTCAATATTTTCATAGTGGTTGACTTGCCTGCACCATTGGGGCCGAGGAAGCCAAGCACTTCGCCTTTGTTTACTTCAAACGAAATTTCATCCACCGCTTTTTGCGAGCCGTAAATTTTAGAAAGAGCATTTACTTTTATTGACATGCCGAATTGTTAGAAGCGCGAATTACGTTTTACTATTTGACAGATGCAAATAGTTATGTCATGGTTTTGTAAAAGTTTGCAGATTACTTAAAAGTGTATTTGCTCTTCTTCAGCTTAAACTTCTTCCTTTCAGTTTTACTTACGTAAATACATTCCAGTTTCAGCGGCTTACCCATCATGCGTACGTTGGGCGGAATCTTTCCTTCCCAACCGGTAAAGGTTACTTTCAATCCGTCTTTTTTATATTCTTCGGGAAGTTGTTGCGATACATAGCGCATGCTCTCATTGCTATCGGGCGTAAGCACGAATAACTCTCCGTTGCTCATTACTTTAACGGTGGCTTTTACGTTTTTAATTTTCTTCTCCCATTCAAAATCGGAGGGTTGAGCGGTGGCGGCAAATACAGTAAGCAAAGTAAAGGCAGCAAAAAGGAAGTTCTTCTTCATACAATTGTTTTGTTTCTGTTTTCAAATGGCTTGCCAAAATACAATTTGAGGCGGAACAATAAGTTTAATTCTGCTTCGTCCATCCTTTACCGTTCACGTATTTTATATTCGTTTTATAATGACACACGCAAAATTTCCACCCGGTCCATCCACCAATCTTTTATGGGCTAAAGAGCCAAGCATCCGTAAAGATGTATTGGGACATTTTCATAACACCGTGCGTGCGTATAACGGTATTTCGCGGGCAGCGGTGGGGCCATATCATTATGTAAATATTTCGGAGCCTGCTTATATAGAGCGCATTTTTACTCACCCCGAGCTTTATGAAAAAGGCCGCGATGCCAGAACACTCCGTTTTATACTCGGCAATGGTTTGGTAACCAGTGAAGGGGAATTCTGGCTGAAACAGCGTAGGTTGATACAGCCGCTGTTTCATAAAAGCCGACTACAAAGTTTTGTGCAGAAGATAGAAGAAAGCACAGCTGCCATGCTGAAGAACTGGGAGGGGCAGACCGGTAGCGTAATTGACATACACACAGAAATGACCCTGGTTACTTTGGATATTGTGAGCCAGACTTTAATGAGCACAGAAGTAAAAGGCGACTTCAAAAAAATAAGTGATGCTCTTGTAGTGGTCATGGAGGGCATGATGAAAATTATAAAACTGCCTGTATGGGTGCCTACCCCTGGCAATTTAAAGATGCAGAAAAACCGCGCGCTGCTTTTTGACACCATAGCAAAAATTATTGATGAGCGTAGAATGAGCAAAACCGTTTACAACGATTTACTGACCATGTTGATGGAAGTGGAAGATGCCGACACGCGCGAACGTATGACCGACACGCAACTGCGCGATGAAGTGATAACTATTTTCCTTGCCGGGCATGAAACTACAGCTAATGCACTTTCATTTTCGTTTTACCTCTTGGCACAGCACCCCGAAATTAAACAACGCATTGTAGATGAATTTAAAACTGTAATTGGTGATTGCGAAATAACTTTTGAGAACCTGAACAAGTTGGCGTTTACCACCATGGTTATTAAAGAATCTATGCGGCTTTACCCACCTGTTTGGGGAATTACGCGCGATGCCTCGAAGGAAGATGTGATTGGCGGCTACCGGATAAAGAAGGGCGACAGCATTGCTATGTCGCCTTATGCGGTGCACCGGTTAGAGAAATATTGGG
>CAMBIM010000013.1 GCA_945867505.1 Chitinophaga pinensis | reverse complement strand
GCTTCTTCCTTCATTGTATTGTTTGGGGTGGCAAACGAAATTGCCTCGCCACTCATTTTGCCAACCTTATCTTTCAATTCTAAAATCAACCGCTTAGCCGATTTTGGCCCAATACCTTTAATACTCTGAATCATGGCTTCGTTCTCTGTGAGAATGGCATTTTTTATTTCATCGGGTTTAAAGCTAGAAAGCATCATACGTGCAGTAGCCGCACCAACACCCGAAACGGAAATCAGTTTCTCGAATAAATCCTTTTCAGAATCTTCAATAAAGCCATACAAATCGAACCCGCTAACCGATTGGTTTTCGATTTTTACAATAAGGGATGTGTGCAATTGGCAGTTATCTAAATGCTGAATCCGCTCGAACGTATTCAAACTTATTTTTACCATATAGCCAATTCCTCCTGTTTCCAGAAAAATATGGGTGGGACTTTTGAACGTTATTTTGCCGCTTAAATACGCTATCATTTTCTTAGTTAACGGTTAACGGTTAACAGTTGACGGAAATACAGATTTACCTGCTGTTAACCGTGAACTGCGAGCCATGAACTATTGGTTGCTAATGTAATTTTTCAAGGGTAGAAAGGGACGATAGGCTGGCTGGTTATAGGCTGAGTTTACTAAGAGTGTATTGTTAGTTTGTCTATTTAGAATGTTCAATCTGCATCAATTTCTCCGAAAATGCAAGCAATTTGCTCTCTTGAAATTTATCAGCCATTAATTGTACGCCAATAGGAAGCCCGGCTTTGTCTTCGGCAAGTGGCAATGAGATAGCCGGAATGCCGGTTAGGTTAGCCAACACGGTATAAATATCTGCCAAATACATTTCTACGGGATTATCGGTTTTTTCTCCAAACTTAAACGCTACCGTTGGCGATGTTGGCATAATGATGAAGTCGTAGTCTTTGAATATGCCACGAATTTTATCGGTCAAAATTCTACGCACTTTTTGAGCGCGAGAATAGTAAGCATCATAATAGCCCGAACTCAAAACAAACGTGCCAAGCATGATTCTGTTCTTTACTTCTTTACCAAAGCCCTCGGTGCGCGAACGCTTGTAAACCGGATCCATTTCGTTGGCGTTCTTTGAACGATAGCCATAATGAACTCCATCGAAACGGGCGAGATTACTGGATGCTTCGGCAGTGGTAAGCACATAGTAAGTAGCAATTAAATGTTCAAGCAAATCAAAACCAACTTCTTCAACTGTGTGACCTTCTGCTTTCAAATCGTTCAGAATATTTTCTACTGAAGATTTTACTTCTGCATTCAAGCCAGTGCTTATCATTGTAGAAGGAAAAACCGCAATGCGGGCTTTATTTTCAAAACTTATTTCAGAAGAATAAGCCGTAACTTTTTCGGAAGACGAAGTAGAGTCGTAATTGTCTTTACCCGAAATTACTTCCATCAACAAAGCAGCATCTTCAACGTTGTGTGTGAACGGACCAATTTGGTCGAACGAAGAAGCGTAGGCAATTAAACCATAGCGCGATACTCTGCCATAAGTTGGCTTTAAGCCAACCAACCCGCAAAACGCTGCGGGCTGACGAATAGAACCACCGGTATCGGAACCCAAAGAAGCATGACACAAATTTGCCTGCACCACCACCGCACTTCCACCTGATGAACCACCGGGAACGCGCGAATTATCTTGTGCGTTCAACACATTTCCGTAAGCTGAATTTTCGTTACTTGAACCCATCGCAAACTCATCGCAATTGGTTCTGCCAATGATGATGGCATCTTCTGCCAGCAATCTTTCTACAACTGTTGAACTATAAAGTGAAGTGAATCCTTCCAGAATCTTCGAACCGGCCGAAACTTTATGCTGCTTGTAGCAGATGTTATCTTTAATGGCAATTACGCAACCAAACAATTTTCCAGTTGCAGTTCCTGCCGCAGTTTTCTTGTCTAATTCTTTTGCTCTCTCAACAGCTTCCTCCGCAAAAACTTCCAGGAAAGCATTGAGATGTTTAGTCGCTTCAATCTTTCGCAGATAGCTACACACCAAGTTCTCGCAGGTAGTATTTCCTACTTTTAATTCTAACTGAACTTGTTTGATTGCTTTATTCGACAACTCTGTCACCTCAATTTGTTTTTGAAAATTGATTTTGTGTATTGCTAAAACGTTTTGGGAACTACGCTTTCTTTTCTTCTGTAGCTTCTTTAGAAGGAGTAACGGGTTTGTCTTTCATTCCTTCTTCAATCTCCTGCTTTAGGTTCGATTTAGCAGAATTGAACTCACGCACACCCTGACCAATACCACGCATCAATTCAGGAATTCGCTTGCCTCCGAAGAAAATTAGAATTACCACCACTATTACTATTACTTCAGGAGTGCCAAGTCCGAATATTGCTTGCTGAATTTCCATTGGTTAAAATTTAGGGCGCAAAACTATCAGAAAATACCGAAGAGGCAAAGGTTTTAGAGGCGAGTCAAGCCATTTCACAATTGCGATTTTATCAGATTAAACGCTGCTTTTTTAAGCCGGCAACTGCGGCTAATTGCATAGCGGCAATAATTGCCAGAATTGGAAGAAGCGAAAACAGAACATTTTCAGCCAATCCGCTTTCTAGGAACAATCCGTTGTAGGCTTCCATACACCAGTGCAACGGAGAAATTTTCATCAGCAAGTGCAACGATTCCGGCATGGCGAAACTGGGAACAACTATTCCACCGATTGCTGCAAGAATTACAACTGATACAGCCCCGAAACCAATTGCTTGTTCCATACTTTTTGCATAAACACCTATAAGCACACCATAACTTACCGCGCACCAGCCACAGGCTAACGATACTAAAAACAACGAACCTAAATTTTCGGGAAGAACTAATTTGGGTAAATCGATGTGCGGAAATAACAATATGCCGAGCGAAAAAATAACCAGCACCTGTGCCAACGTAACCACTATGTAAGTAATTTGCTTTGCCGCTAAATTCAAAACGAAACTGGTTGGCAAAGTTTTTAAACGAATAAAACTACCGCTAATTTTTTCTTTCACTACATTGGTGCTCAACGACACCACAATAAAGAACATGGCGAAAATGGTCCATGCAGGAACATTGTGCTGCGTGGCATTCGGAATCTTGCGGCTGCCGTCTTTCGCTGTTGGAATTTGATTGATGACAGATTTGTTGTTCAGAATTTGTTGCTCAAGCGAATCCGGCAACTTTTTGTTACTCATTGACAAATACAATGCTTGCAACACGGCACGGTTCTCGGTAAATTGTTGTGCGCTTTTCAAAGCACCATTTACCGAAAGGCGAAACGATTCCTGCAAAACGGGATTGTAAAACATACTTATAGCAGGAGTTTCTTTTACATCAGTAGAAGAATCCTGCGGAGTGTTTACCGCCATTCCAAATTCTGTTAATGCTTTACCGGTAATATTTTGCGATTTTGATTTTAAGGCAGATGAAAATCCTTGCGGAACAACCACTGCAATAAGCGCATCGTGCACATGCATGGAATCGGTAAGTTGTTTATCGGTGAGTGATGAATCTGCTTTTTGCAAATCGAACATGCCGATTTTACGAAGTGCTTCTATAAACTGCAAACTGTTTTCGCCACCATCGCGGTTGCACACGAGCATAGGCACGGTGTTGTCGTTTATCATTTTCAAACTGCTGTTCTGTATACTCGTAATCACCACTACCAAGAGCACCGGCATAAGAAACATAACCGCCAATGCCGCTTTGTCGCGCAGCATAATGCGTAGTTCTTTGAGTATGGCGGTGTAGAGTTTATACATTTATGAATCGCGGTAAGACCTTCCGGTTAAGTTTAAAAATAATCCTTCGAGCCCGTCCTGTTTATGTTCCTGCAACAGCGTTTGTAAATCGTTTTGCGCAATAATTTTTCCTTCATCTATCAAAGCCACTTTAGTGCAAAGCGATTCGGCTTCGGTTAAATGGTGCGAAGTATAAATTAATGTCGTTCCTGCTTTGTTCAGTTCTTTGAGATAGTCAACTATCGCGTGACGGGTTTGCACATCTACACCGGTAGTAGGTTCATCCAAAAACAAAATCTTCGGACGATGAATAACTCCAATCGCTAAGTTCACACGGTTCTTCATCCCTCCCGAAAATTTCGAAACCGGTTTGTCGGCAACATAGCTTAAGCCAAGAGCCGAAAGCAGTTCTTTAGTTCGTTCTTTTATTTCTGTTCTGTTTAATCCAGCCCATGCTCCGAAGAATTCAAGATTTTCTGCAGGAGATAATTCCTGATAGAAAGAATGAAACTGCGGAACGAAACCGAAAAGCTTTTTCACTTCTTTATCTTCTGAAATTTCTTTACCAAGCAGTTTGATCTTGCCGCTTTTAGCATGTAGCACACCGGTCATCAAATTCATTAAAGTGGTTTTGCCCGCACCGTTGGGTCCAAGCAAACCAAATCTTTCGCCAACAGCAATACTTAAATTAAAGTCTTTGAAAACCACTCCGGAGTTTTCGGTATATTGAAAGTTAAGATTGCTTATTTGAATGGCTGCAGATTCCATGCTTACCACTTGATTTTATACAAAGCTTTAAATGCTGCTTTTTCTTTGTCGGCAATATTCAAAAGCATATCGCCCATTACATTAAAATCCTGCTGCTCTGTCATTCTGCCTTTGTAAATGCCCGATGCCTGAACAGAAGAAGCGCGCCATAAATCACCAATAGCGGTAAACTGTTTTGAAACTTCCAACAACTCATCTTTCCCGACAAACGCATGTGCCTGTTGAAGAAATGCTGCATACACAAAACGAAACCCTGCGCCACCGGTTCCTATTTCTTCGCCCATGCGCACAAGTTGCGCGAGGTATAAACCACCTCTGCGTGCACCTAAGCTTTCGCGCCATGTTTTAATTCTTCCTGCTGTAAAACGGATTCCGGCAACACCTAAAATCGGCACAGGTGTTTCGGTCATAAACCAAGAGGCGTGTTTAATGCCTTTTATAATTCCCTTCTTTATTCGTTCTTCCGAAACCGGTTCGCTTGTTTTCGGAAAATAAATTTGTCCGTTAGGTGCAAGTGCGCCCTTAGCAAAACGAACGCGTTCTAAATCATGTGCAGAAATGGTTGTTACGGTTTCCATTACCGGATCGCTTACTAAGTAAGTCTCATTCTCTTTTCCGTAAACTACCAAATTGTGCGCGTTAAAGTGAAAACGGAATTCTTTTGGAAAATAAGAGAGATGATAAACACCAACCTGGCAGCCAGCAGGTTGACCTTTCGCCAAACAATCGTCTAAAAACTGTTGTGCTTTTTCTTTGCTACTGAAAGTTTTGCGCTCAATCTTTACCCCTAGAGAGCGGCAAGTCCGCGTAAAAATCTGTCCCGGCATAGTGCGAAAAGAAATTGCAGGACCACCACTGATTTTTAAGAAAGGAATGTGGATGTAAAAAATTCCCGCACCAATTCCGAAAGCCAATGGCTCGGTAATTTGGTGAATGCCCATATGACGCAGCAAATTGGTTGTAACTCCGTTTTCGCAATGCGCGGCTTGTATGTGTTGGAAATTAAGCTGCATTCGGGCTAGCATTTTTTAATTCTTCAACACTAATATCAAACACCTCTGCATATTTCTGCAATTTCTTCTCCGAAAGATTTTTGAAAATATCTGGCTTTAAATGTCGCTTAACTGTCCATTGCCAGAAACCGGTGTAGGCGGCAACAATCGGCAAGTCCATCATGTTCAGTTCCATGAAAAATAAAACGGGAGATGCTTCACCGTTCTTCACTTTCTCGCGGGCGTTTGCAGTTCTTGCCTGTGCTTCTTCCCAAGTAATGCCAAGTGCATCGGCTTTTACCTGCCAGCCGCGGCTTAAAGCTGTGGTGTAATCACCTTTTTCATCCACAGCATAACAAACTTCTTTGGTAAACTTATCAAGCGGACTCGGGTCTTGAGGTATTTCGTCCTTCTTCATTTAGCAAACGGTTAGGTAAGCATATACATATGCGAAGCGCGCACTTTCAGGAACCATGAGCAAAAGCTTTTGTCCTTTCTGTAGCTTGCCTTTGCTGAGCAATTCATCAATCATTAAATAAATGGACCCGGCTCCTACGTTTCCTACTTCGGTCAAATTGCTGAACCATTTTTCGTGCGGAATTCCGATTTGCTTCTCTTCCAGTTTTGCCGCAATCTTCTTTCTAAAGAATTCGCTTGAAATATGTGGAAGAAAAAAATCAAGTTCAGCAGTTTTGAGATTATGCTTGTCAATAATTCCTTTTAAGGTCTGATACCCCAAATCAATGATGTGCTCATCCAGCAAACGCACATCCTGTTTCATTGCAAAAACAGACTTACCGGTAATTTCCTCAGGAGAAAACTCCATGTAACTTTTCAAGGAACCATCTGATAATTTTTCGCTACCCTGATACATACAGGTTTCAACCAAATGTGCATACGATGAACTTTCCATCCATTCAATGCGCAATGATACACCGGTTTCGTTTTTCTTATCAGAAACCAAAAACGCACCGGCACCATCACTCAACATCCAGCGCAAAAAATCTTTTTCAAATGCGAGGTTCGGATTCTCTTCCAACGCTGCTAATTGTTTTGCTTCTTCTTCAAACGAAGAAGCACACATTAATTTTGAGGTTCTTTCCGAGCCCGCAGTTACGGCCTTATGCACTTCACCGGCTTTAATGGACAGATAAGCATACTTCAATGCCTGCATTCCTGCGCAACAATTGCCGGAAGGAGTCAGCACTTCAATAGCACCGGTCTCCGGTAGCCATCCATGCACCATTACTCCATGCGAAGGCATCACTTGATCAGGCGATGAAGTTCCGCAACTAAGTAGTTGTATCGTTTTTAATTCTTCAGGATTATTTTTAAAAAGTTCACGCACCGCAAGGGAAACCATTTGTGCGTTTGTGTGCGTTGTTTTGCCACCTTTCTCCAGTGCATAAAATCTTCGCTTGATGCCGTTGTTGCGCAGCACAATACTTCTAGAGCGGGATGGTTTTCCATTCACCATACCCAAATAGCTTTCTATTTCCTCGTTCAAAACGGGACTATTCGGGAAGAAATGCGCAGCACGATTTATATAAACTTCTTTCAAAGACATTAACTCTTGGGTTGGCTTCTTTAGTTTTTAAGAGGCGCGAACTTAAATATTTCAGCGATACTACGCTATTTTTAGGATGGACAGAAACTTGAAATACTCACCCAAAGCCTTTATCCGCTACTGCAAATAAAGCGAGCATTTAATATTTTCGCCCGCACACAAAATTCTTTAAAACAAAATGAGACTTCTTTTGTTTTGAATATTCCAGCAAACATGGGCAAGAAAGTTTTGGTTCTATACTATACACAAACCGGTCAGCTAACAGAGATTGTAAACTCTTTTGTTGCTCCGTTTTCCAAAGTCGGTGTTTCGGTTGAAATTGTTCGCGCGAAACCAAAGAATGATTTTGCTTTCCCTTGGACATCAGAGCGATTTTTTGATGCGATGCCTGAAACTGTTTTAGCTATTCCATCACCAATGGAAAAAATAGAATTGAAAGAGACTAAATATGATTTAGTAGTGTTTGCTTATCAGCCCTGGTATCTTTCGTTGAGCATTCCCGCCAATTCAATTTTAGCGACTGATGAAGTGAGGTTGATTTTGGAAGGCACACCGGTTGTTACATTAATTGGTGCACGAAATATGTGGTTGAGTTCACAGGAGAAATTGAAAAAGATTTTGAAAGAACTCGGTGCAAATTTGGTTGGTAATATTGCGCTGGTTGACAGAAGTCAAAACTCAATTAGTGCCATTACTATTCTGCATTGGATGATGAGCGGTAAGAAAGACAAATATTTGGGTGTTTTCCCCAAGCCCGGAATCTCGGATGAAGACATCAGCAACGCCAAGGTTTTTGGTAAAACAGTTTTGAAGTTTTTGCAGAAGGAAAATTTTGATGGACTGCAACAGCAACTCGTGAACCAAAACGCGGTGGATATAAAAGCTGATTATATGATTATTGAAAAACTTGCTCCGCGTTTGTTTTTAATTTGGGCAAACTTAGTTACCAAGCGAAAGAACAGAGCGGCATGGTTGGTGGTTTATAAGTATTATTTGTTATTTGCTTTGTTCATCGTTGCTCCAATTGTATTGACGGTTAATGCAATTTTGTTCAGACCATTTTCAGGAAAAAATATTGCGGAAAAGAAACTTTATTATCAAGGATTAAAATAAAATTCAGTTATGAAACATTACGATGTAATCATTCTCGGTGGAGGACTTGCAGGTCTTACGCTTTCTATTCAGCTAAAAAGAAAGAAGCCGGATATTAAAATTCTGGTTCTTGAAAGAAGAAAAGAGAACGCGCCTAAGGCGGCACATAAAGTTGGCGAGTCAACCGTTGAATTGGCAAGCTATTACTACCGCGAAATAATAGGCGAGAAAGAATATTTGGAGAAACATGAACTGCCAAAATACGGTTTGCGTTTCTTTTTCAAATCGCACACCAAAGAGGTAATTGAATCGCGTGTGGAACTCGGCCCGCGCAAATGGCTTTATACGCCCAGCCATCAGTTAGATCGCGGCACGTTCGAAAATCATTTAGCGGCACGCACGCAGGAATACGGCACCGAATTTCTGTTAGATGCATTTGTAAATGATGTGGAGTTTGGCAAAGAGCAAAGCACGGTTACTTACACCCACAAAGGCGAAGAAGTAACAGCAACTTGCCGCTGGGTGGCAGATGCTACCAGCCGCCATAGTTTTTTAAAGCGCAAACTCGGTTTTGCAAAACCTATGGAGCACCACATAAACGCGGTATGGTGGAGATTGAAAGGCGTAATTGACATTACCGATTGGAGCGATAACGAAGAGTGGAAAAATTATCCCGAAGTAAAACTGCGTTACCTAAGCACCGTTCACTTTCTTGATAAAGGATATTGGGTTTGGGTTATTCCATTAGGAACAAAAAATACCAGCATTGGTATTGTGGCTGACCCGGCAGTGCATCCGTTCGAAACTTTCGATACTTACGAAAAATCATTAGAGTGGCTGAAAGTTAATGAGCCGCTTTGCTACAAAATGCTCGAGCCCGAAACGCCAAATAAAATGGATTTCAAAATTCTGAAACACTTTGCGCATAACAGTGGGCGCTTGTATGATGGCGGAATGCGTTGGGGTGTAACTGGAGAATCCGGTGCCTTCCTCGACCCGTTCTATTCACCGGGTTCTGATTTTATTGCCATGAACAATACCTGGCTCAGCGATTTAATACTTCGCGAATTGGGCGGAGAAGACGTGCAGTTCCGCTCAGAGATTTATGAGCAAACACACCTGGGTTTAGTAGAAAGCTGGATTCCTATTTATCAGGATAAATATTTGCTGATGGGCAATGCACAGGTAATGAGCACAAAAATTTTGTGGGACTGGGCTATCTATTGGGCGGTACCTGCCTTGCTCTTTACCAATAATGCTTTTACAGATTTGCGCATGCTCAAAAATCTTTTTACAAGCGAAAATGCACTCGGTCAAAAGTTCCGCAAGCTTCACGAGCAAATGCAAAAACTGTTTATGGATTGGCAGAAGTATGACACCGAAATTTTTGAGCGCAAATTTGTTGACCCTATTGACCTCAGCTATATGCTCGATTTTCAAACTAATATTACCAAACAACATGGCGATAAGCTACTCGATAAAGTAGGTGAGAACATTGCCATACTCGAAAAAGTTGCCGCTGAAATTTTCCGTAGAGTGAGCAATCATGGCAAAGGAACTTCGCTTGATATGGCGGTGAATCCTTACACCATGAGTTTAGAAAACCCCTTGCCCGATAGCAACGAAGCACTCAACATACCTCGCGATGAAAAAATCATAAAGGATGTGGATGTGCTTTGGTTTTATGGGGAGAGGGTGATGGCGTAAACCATGAGTGCGAATATTTCTGTTGAGACCAAAATGGATGACATCCAGAATGCATTTTTGCATGTGCAGGATATTTTTTTTGAATCACCGGATTGGAAAAGGCATGTTGCAGAATTAGAATCTACCGATATTGAATTTCGTTCCATTGGCTACGAATCTGCTTCCATGAGTATTGCTTTAGAAGATTTAAAGCAGGGAGAGCAACTGAGCAATTGGCTCCACTTTTTAAATGAAGTAGCATCTGCTCATGCCACACAAGTGCATGTTGGTTTAGGCTGGGCAATTGCACAGGCGCTAAAGAATCCAATCAATTATTTTCCCGAACTAAATCCAATGATGCGCTATCGAGTTTTTGATGGCTATGGTTATTATGAAGGAATTTTCAGACGCAGAAGAAGCATCATCAATCATATAAAACTTCAGGTTGCAGATACAATTGCATCTGCTGCAATCGACCAAGGCATTGGAAGAAGCATCTGGTATTTGAACAAAGGAATTATTGACGATGCCAAAATTATGATTGAAGGGTTTGCCGTTGAACGACAAAAAGATTTATGGCGCGGCTTGGGAATTGCTATTGCCTACGTAGGTGGTTGCAATGAAGAATTGCTAAAAGAAATTTTTTCAAAATCTGATTCATACAAAACGCAATTAGCCACCGGTGCAGTAATGGCTTTAGTTAGTCGCGATTCTGCTAAATATATTTCTACCGATGCAGAACTTGCCTGCAAAATTTTCTGCAACAAAACAGCAGAACAAATTCTTGAACTCAACTATTCCAATAAAAGCAAATTGAATTTACAAAGCGATGATGCTTACGCCAATTGGATTGGGGAGTTGGAGCAATGCTTTAGTTAGCCAACCAGATTTGCGGGTTTAATTTGTCTTTCCCTTTCCAAATTTCAAGATGCACTTTAGTTACCTCTTCAGCTTTATCGGAGTAAAGTTTGCCCAGCGATTGCTTGGTAGTTAGTGTTTGCCCGGTTTTTACGGTAACGTTTTCGATGTTGGAATACACTGTAAAAAATTCACCGTGTTTTACTATTACGCAATTGTGGGTGGTAGGGAGATAAAAAACACTTACTACCGTACCGCCAAAAACCGAACGGGCATCTGCACCAGCTTCGGTTTTTATATCTACTCCGTTATTCTCCGTTATTACACCTTTTAATATAGGATGTTCATGTTTGCCGAATAGTCCAACTACATGCCCTCGCTGAACTGGCCACGGAAGTTTACCCTGATTGTTCGAAAAATCTTTTGAAAGTGCCTGTTCTGCCGGAGTAAGCGGCATGGTTTCGTTGCTACCCTTTTTTATGGTTACATCTTTCGTAGTTCCCGGGTTTCGCTTGGCAGCTTCTTCCGCTTTCTTCCGAGCCTGCCGAATTTCATCTTCAATGATCAGTTGAATACGGTTGTTGAGTTGCGCTACAGCTTTATTTTTTTCCTGTTGTGCTTTGCGCAATTTTTTTTCCTTCTCCAATAACAAAGCTACGGCCGCATCTTTCTCTTTTCGTTCGTTTTCTAACTGTTGCTTTTGTGCAGTTTGTTTCACCAACAAATCTTCTTTCTCGTGTTTATTCTCTTGCAGGTCTTCTTTCTTTACTTCTAATTCACCAATATTTTTTTGAATTGTTTTTGCCTGGCCTCTTCTAAACTCTGCAATTTTTAGCAAGTAATTATACCTTCGAAAAGCATCGTAAAACGAATTGGAAGAAAGTAAAAACGACACTTGATTTTGTAGTGTAATATTCTGATAACTCTTGCGAAGCATATCGGCATACTCTGCCTTCATATTTTCTACTTCAGTGGCTTTCTTTAAAATTTCGTGTTGTGTTTCGTCAATGTTTTCATCTAAATCATCAATCTGATTGTTTACGTTGCCAATCAGTTTTTCGCGCGATTTTATTTTGGCTTGTAGCGAGAGGATTTCGCCCATGCTCTTTTCTTTCTTTACCCTGTTATTTTTAATGGCGGCTTCAATGGATTTAATTTCGTCTTGCAGCTTTTTCATTTGCTGCTGTAGTTGTTCTTTTTTTTGCTTGGTAGTTGGTTGGCCGAAGGAGACGATAGATACAAGACACAAGACACAAGACAACAGCAACGAACGGCTGTTTATTTGAACTTTGAACTTTGAACTTTGAACTTTAGAACTCACTCTACTCGTTTATACTTTTCATTTACCTCAAAAGGAAAATTTAATTCTTCGTCAATGTGCGCTTTGGTTATATCCATGCTTAACTTCATGGTTGCGGCATCGCGATGAATAACGATGTTGCGCTTATAACTAAACGGTTTTTGATTCAAAGAATTATACGAGTCAAAAGTAATGGTCATATCCTGCTTTAGCAGCTTGTCTTTCAACAGAATTTTTTTGAGTGTGTAGTTTTGCGTGTCCACCCAAATTTTTTCCTGCAACTTATCCGATTCTAGATAAAGCACATAGCTGCTATCTTCCGTAGCAAGTACCTTTGCCTTTTCATTCACCGAAATTTTTTCACCGGTAATTATTTGTTGTAGCATTTCAAAACTTATGGGCATTAGAATCCAGCTTTGAACAAAATTGTAATCGCGCACCATGTATTCGCTGGTAAGTTTATTTACTAAGCGAAATGAATCGGGAGAAATTAGCACACGTGCACCTTCAAAACCAAACATGCCGAGGCTCATCCAAATCAAGCTGTCTTTTTTAACTCGGATGCTCGCACTTAACTGTTGAGCGGTGTTGCCATCATCCCAAGTGAGCATAGTTCTTTCAGAAAGTGTTTTGTATTGAATTTGATTGGCAACAACTTTACTATATACCGAATCGAAATTTACTTGCAAAGAATCTTGCGCGAATGCACCGGAGAATAAAAAAAGGAGTAGAAATGTTATTCTGAAATTCATGTAAAGCATAAGATAAAATAACGTGCCAAAGAACGATTACTCTGTGTACTTCCCTTCCAAAATCTTCTTATCAATGGTAGCAGAATCGGTGCCGAGTTCTTTTGCTTGCTTCCAATATTTTAGGGCTTCTTCCTTATTTCCTAATTGAGAAAGAATATCGCCATAGTGTTCTAAAATAGTTCCGCTCTTATCGCCACCGGCTTTCATGGCTTTTTCCTGCCACTCTTTTGCACCAGTAAAATCGTTTAGCTGAAAAAGAATCCATGAATACGTATCAAGGAAAGAACTGTTATCCGGTTCTAACTTGTTCGCATACGCACTCATCTGTTTTGCCTTCTCCAAATTTGCTTTACGCAAACTCAAATAGTAGCTGTAGTTATTCAGCACATAAGAATTTTCCGCATCTAATTTCAATGACCAGTCGTAAGCACTATCGCTTTCTATTAACTTGTTGAGGTTGTGATACACATCACCCATGTTGGCTAAAAACTTTGCGCGCATTTTATCGTTATCGGCACTCATTTTTTCGCCTTTCGAAAAACTCTTTAACGCCTTTTCGTAATCTTTAGTTTGAATTTCGGCACCGCCTTTAAATAAATAAACAAAGGCTTGGTTTGGGAAAAGCTCCATAGCATCGTTGCAGGTTTTCTGCAAATTACTCCAATCCTGTTTTTGGTTGTAAAGCACCATTACCTGCTGCCAAACTTGAAAAACATCTTTGTTCAACGAAAGCGATTTTAAGTAGGCTTCTAACGCTTTATCATTCTGATTATCCAAGTAATGCAAATCAGCTTTTATAGCAAATGCTTTTGCTTCGTTAGGGTGAGTAGTGGTTAAAATTTCTGCTAAGTCAAAAGCATCTTGCTTTTTATCTTTCTGCATATCCCAATATTGCAGATACGGAAAAAGAATTTTGATTTTGGTATCTACATCAACTTTCTCGTTTGCAAATACTTTTTTAATGCTTTCTAAACTTTGTTGTTCATTGCCGCTCTGTATTCCTAAATCGGCAATGGCAAGTAAGGCTTGCGCATTGTCCGGTTCAATAGCAAGAATTTTTTTGTATGACTCAACAGCCTTTTCTTTCATGCGGTTAGCGCGATATAAATCCGCTTCCATCATTAGATAATCTGTTTCGCCCGGAAACTCGTTTACCAATTTGTGAATCTCATTCACCGCATCGTTAAATTTGTTCATGCGCAGGAACAAATTCTTTTTCTCCATCACTACGTTTTCATCCAATCCGAAATTCTTTTCAAAGAGTTCGTACGTTTTTATGGCTGCCTCTTGCTGACCGGTTTTGCCCTGCAAAAAAGCAAGGTTTAAAAAGTATTCAGGGTTGTTTGGAAATTTTGCGGTAAGCGATTTAAAAATTTCTGTCGCTTCTTTCGCTTTGCCTTGGTTCATGTAAATGCTTGCCAACATTTCTAAATACCATTTGTTGCCTGCATCTAATTTTACAGCTTCGGCAGCTTCGTTTTCAGCTTCAGGCAACTTGGTTGTAGTGGTATAAATTTGCGCTAACTGAAAATGCGCGTTTGCATTTTTATTATCTGTAGAAAGAACCTCTTTGAAATTTTTGATTGCCGTTTCCCAATCTTCTGTCACCTTAGCTTTTTCAGCCTCCATAAACAAACGCTCTGCTTTTTGCTGGTCATCTTTGCTAAACGTAGAAGTTTGCTCTTTATCATCACCCCTCTTTTTCTTCTTCTTTTCTTTATCTAAAAAGTGAAACGAAGAAGCTTCGCATGAAATTATCAGAGTAAGAAAAACAATTATGGTTGAGAAAAATTTCATTGAAAATTAACGGCAGAAGTTTTACTATTTAAAAGAATTGTAATCGCCCACACTTAAATCTTCCATTCTGCCTTCAAGTTTAGCATTATTCCCAATCATACTGTTTTCAATTAACTTATTTTTCAGAATTGTCTTGCTTTGAATAATGCTGTTTTTTACCACACTGTTTTCAATTACCGTTCCTTTACTTATAGAAACATAAGGGCCAACCACCGAATTTTTAAGCACTACATCATCTTCTATATACGAAGGCTGTATCACTACAGAATTCTCTAAAGTTACTTTATCGCTCACCAGTTTCTCGTTCTTTATTAACTCCAAAATGCGTTGATTAGTATAAACAGTAGCATCTTTATTTCCGCAGTCGAGCCATTCCAACACTTCGCCTTTGTAAAATTTAGAGCCTTTCTTCTTCATGTTTTCCATGGCATCTGTCAGCCAAAATTCACCGCCCTTTTGAATGTTGTTGTCAAGCAAATATTGCATTTCATCGCGTAAATACTTTCCATCGTTGAAGTAATAAATACCAATGATGGCAAGATCAGAAACAAATTCTTTTGGCTTCTCTACAAAATCAGTAATCACCCCATCGGCATTCATTTTTACAACACCAAAAGCCGAAGGGTCTACTACTTTCTGCACCCAAATGATTCCATCCTTTGAAGCATCAATTTTATAGTCGGCACGGAAGAGGGTGTCGGCAAAAGCAACAATCAAATTGCCTTGCAGAAAATCGCCCGCGCATAAAATAGCATGAGCAGTTCCAAGTGGAAGATCCTGATATTTAATAGTGCCACGCACACCGACATTCTTAGCTATCTGCAATAATTTTTCTTCTACGGCTTTACCAAAATCTTCGCGGATAATGAAAACGATGTCTTCAATTTTTTGGTCAGTGCTTTTAATTAAATTGTTTACCAATCTTTCTACAATCGGTTTGCCGGCAATCGGCAACATTGGTTTTGGAATAGTAAGTGTGTGTGGCCTTAGTCGGCTTCCCCAGCCAGCCATTGGGATGATAATTCTCATTTTATTTCAATTTGTGTTTTTGTATTTCCTGCTTACTGCCGCTGCCTACTGCTAGTGTTTTCCTGTAGATCCAAATCCTCCTTCGCCTCTTTTTGTTTCGTTCAATTCTGTTACCTGAATCAATTCTGCTTTTTCGTGCTTGGCAATAACCATTTGCGCGATTCGCTCTCCGCTCTTGACTGTAAAATCTTCGTTGCTCAAATTGATAAGCGCAATTTTTATTTCTCCGCGATAATCGCTGTCAATAGTTGCAGGCGTATTTGGCAAACTTATTCCGTATTTAAAAGCAAGTCCGCTACGTGGGCGAAGTTGCGCTTCGTAACCTTCTGGCAATTCAATAAATAAACCGGTCGGTACTAATTTTCTATCAAGAGGTTTCAATACAATTTCTGCTTCAATAAACGCGCGCAAATCCATACCTGCCGAGCCACTTGTTTCATAGGCAGGCAAAGGGTTGTTGCTTTTATTGATGATTCTGATTTGCATGGCGGGCGTAAATATAAAATTTAGATAGAGGCAGGTGCTGTAGTGCGTTGGAGAAGTTTCTTTCCGTCTTCCACCCAAACAAAGAGAATGTATGCAAGCATAAATACGCTACTTAAAACAAACGAAGGCAATAGTTTTACTGCCGGTAAATGTTCGTTCATTATGGTAAATGAAAAGTAGAAAAGAAGTGCGATGAAAAAATATTTGAAGAAGCTTTTCAAATCGTATTCAACCGGATAATATTTTTGACCAAGTAAATAAGAAACCACTGCCATGCTTGCATAGCAAGCCAAGGTTGCCCATGCACTTGCCATGTATCCGTATTTTGGAATGAATACAAAATTCAAAATAATGGTAAGCACCGCGCCACCAATAGAAACAAACGAGCCGAGCAACGTTTTGTCTTTTAGCTTATACCAGATAGAAAGATTGACATAAACGCCCAAGAACAAATTTGCCATTAGCAAAATAGGCACTACCGATAAGCCCGCACGAAAATCTTTACCAATGAAGTATTTGAAAATATCGATGTAAAGCGTGACCAAAAGAAAAATAAAAACACAAACAATCACAAAGTATTTCATCACATCAGCATAAACCTTTGTCGAGTTTTTCTCTTTGACATGCGAAAAGAAAAATGGTTCGGCAGCATACCGAAACGCCTGGATGAATAGGGTCATCAAAATAGAAAGTTTGTAGCAAGCTCCGTAAACTCCCAGTTGCTCCATGTTTTTATGTGCATCGAACGGAAGGAGAAATTTCAGAATTGAGCGGTCTAACATTTCGTTAATGATTCCTGCAAAACCGATAACGACCATAGGCAAAGAATACGCAAGCATCTTTTTTAAAAGCACAACATCTATTCCACCCAAAACACCTTTTAGCTGTGGTGTAAGCAAAAGCAACTTTAGCGAGCTTGCAATCAAATTTGAAATAAAAATGTAGCCAACCCCAATTTCCGGATTATACAGTTTACCGAAAAATGAACTTGCATCTGCTTCAAAAGCGTGCTTGCATACCACAATAAAAAACAGGTTGAGTAGAACTGTGAATCCGATTTCTGAAAACTTTATTACTGCAAATTGCCAAGCTCTGTTTTCAGAACGTAAGCGCGCAAAAGGAATAGAGGCAACGGAATCAAAAACAAGAATCAGCGCGAACCAATAAAAGTATTCGTGATGGTCGGGATACCTAAGTGCCGAAGAAATAGGCGAAACAAATGTGGCAATCAAAACAACAAATACAACATTTGCAATCAAAACAAAGTTGAGTGCCGTGGAGTAAACTTTCTCTTTGTTTTCGGCAACTTGGGTAAAACGAAAGAAACCTGTTTCAAATCCAAACATCAAGAGTGTCCCAAGAAAACCCGTGTAAGCATAAAACTCGCTTACTATTCCGTATTCGGCTTTACTAAAAACATACGTGTAAAGCGGCACCATCAGGTAATTTAAAAACCTTCCAAGGATGCTGCTTATTCCATAGATGGCAGTTTGAGAGGCCAATCGTTTAATCGGGTTCACTTGGTATGTTACAATTTTACGAAGGCGAAGTTGTTTCTTTTATGCCAAACCTGCATAGCAGTTTTCAAGATACAAGTTATAAGTAGTAACTTTTGGTGTACACGCTCGTATATAACGTACGTGCAGTAATTCTATATTTAAGCTGATTAATGTTTGTATGAGATTGTTCATCTACCTATTCTTATTGATTACCCTCTCTCTATACTCAAGTGCGCAACAAACCGAATATGTTAACGGCAAATATGAAGGTGAAATCAAGAATGGTGTAAAACACGGTCAAGGTCATGCTATTTATTACGATGGCTCGATGTATGACGGCATGTGGGCAAACGATATGCGCAACGGTGTTGGTCGCGCTATTTTTAAAGACGGCTCAACCTACTATGGAGATTGGAAAAATGATAAACGACAAGGTCGAGGAAATTACGAGTTTCCTAATGGCGATAAATACATTGGTCAATTTGCGAATGATGAAATGAGCGGATGGGGAACGTACGAGTATGCCAATGGAAACAAGTACGTGGGTGAATTTACCACTGGAGTAATTGCCGGTACCGGCACGTTGCATTACGCTTGGGGCGAACTTTATGAAGGCAGTTTTGTAAACGGACAGAAAACAGGCAAAGGCGTTTACTATTACAAAAACGGAAACGTGTATGATGGCTATTTCGTAGCCGATAAAAAAGAAGGTACAGGTAAATTAACCATGCCAAGCGGTGATAGATATGTTGGTTCTTTTAAAGATAATTCGCGCACCGGTAAGGGCGTTTTTATTTGGGCAAGTGGCGATAAATACGAAGGCGAATTTTTGAATGGCAAGATGCATGGCTTTGGCAGTTTTATCTGGGCAGATGGAGAAAAATATACCGGCACTTGGACGAATAACATTCGTGACGGTCAAGGTACTTTAGTAACCAAAGAAGGTGACGAAAAAATGTTGGTGTTTGCCAATGGAGTGAAGCAAAACCCCTAAATCCCCTAAAGGGGACTTAAATACAAAATACAAGTCCGCGAAGGCGGATTTTTTATTTTACTCAATAAACCACAACATTTTATTTTAGCCACACATCAAATTCCCCTTTAGGGGATTTGGGGAAATATGCTTCTTCCTTTTTACCAAAAAAAACTTATTGAAGCCGGTTGCGATGAAGCTGGGCGAGGTTGCTTAGCCGGACCTGTGTTTGCTGCTGCCGTTATCCTTCCTAAAACCTTTAAGAATGAGGTGTTGAACGATTCCAAAAAACTTTCACGCAAGCAACGCGATGAACTTCGGTTGCTTATAGAGAAAGAAGCTATTGGCTTTGCAGTAGTAAGTATCGACAACAATAAAATTGATGAAATTAATATTCTCAATGCCTCTATCCTTGCTATGCATGAAGCATTGAGTAAACTGACGAAGATGTTTCAATTCATCATTGTAGATGGAAACAGATTCAAACCGTACAAAAAAATCCCCTACCAAACCATTGTAAAAGGCGATGGAAAATATTTGAGCATTGCTGCCGCTTCGGTTCTTGCAAAAACTTATCGCGATGAATTTATGGAGCAACAACATTTAAAATATCCTGTTTACGATTGGTGGAGCAATAAAGGTTATGGGGTGGCGAAACACCGCAAAGCAATTATGGAGTTTGGGCAAACTCCACTGCACCGCAAAAGCTTTGTGTTGAAAGAAACTAAGGCGAACCTGTTTTCTTAACCTACCAGCAAGATATTTTACAAGCTACACTTTTTATTTCTTACTACTCGCTTTGTATTTGTCTCTTCTAATTTTTTGAGTTGAAACCTTTGCTTTTTCCAAGCGTTTTCTCCAATATGAAAAGATATTTTACGCTGGCAATGGCACTTCTAATTTATGTGTTGAATACTTCGGCACAAAACGAAGATTTTATAATTGTAAACGGCAGCTATAAAGGCGAATACAAAGACGGCAAAATGGACGGCTTCGGCAATGCTATGCTAAACGATGGTTCCATGTATACGGGACAGTGGAAAAACGATAAACGCAACGGAACAGGCAGAGCAGGTTTTAGAGATGGGTCTGCATATTATGGCGATTGGAAGAACGACAAAATGGATGGCACTGGAACGTATGAATTTGTGAATGGCGATAAATATTCCGGCACGTTTGTAAATAGTTTAATGCAAGGCAAAGGCACTTACACTTTTGCCAATGGCAGCCGCTACATAGGAGATTTCAATCACGATAAAATGACGGGCACCGGAAGTATTCAATACACCAATGGTGACCGTTACGAAGGCAGCGTGGTAAACGGAATTAAAGTAGGCAAGGGAAAATACTTTTATCGCTCTGGGAACATATTTGAAGGCTATTTTGCTTACGACAAAAAAGACGGACGTGGCACTATTACTTTTGCCAATGGCGATACTTACACAGGAGATTTTCAAAACAATAACCGCACTGGTAAAGGCATATTTACTTTAGCCAGTGGCGATAAATACGAAGGCGAATTTTTAAACGGAGCAATGCACGGGAAAGGTGTTTACACTTGGGTAGATGGCGAAAGATATGCCGGCAATTGGCACAACAACCAACGCGATGGCGCAGGAAAGTTGATTACAAAAGAGGGTGAAGAAAAAACATTGACTTACGAAAACGGAAGCAAACAATAATTGATTCCTTCCGTATAAGAACACATCAGATGCCATCCCGAGCCACAAGGGATGGCATATCTGTTTTAAGAACTTGCCGCAACTTGCTTCGCCCACTTAGGCAATACAGTTTATTTTCACATTTCCCATTTGCTTTATTTGTTTCACTTCTTCAACTTATTTAGTTTATACCAACCAATAATTATCACCTGCCTTTAGCAAATCTTAATCCGACTTCCACTTTTTTAATCTCTCTTTGTAATATTTTACTTCAAAAAAATCTTATGCAATCAACCGCCCAAACCCCCGATGAATACATTCAAATCCTGCCAGATGACCGCAAAGCAGCCATGCAGGAACTGCGGAAAGTCATTAAGAAAAATATTCCGAAGGGATTTAAAGAAGTAATGAGTTACGGCATGGTGGGTTATGTAGTGCCGCACAGCACTTACCCTAACGGCTATCACTGCGACCCTAAACTGCCCTTGCCTTTTTTGAACATTGCTTCGCAAAAGAATTTTATTGCGGTTTATCACATGGGCATCTACTCCGACCCCAAGCTGCTCGAATGGTTTAGAAAAGAATATCCCAAACACAGCACAACAAAACTCGATATGGGTAAAAGCTGTATCCGGTTCAAGAAACCCGCAGAGATTCCTTTTGCTTTTATAGGTGAATTGGTATCGAAGATGACACCGGAACAATGGATAGAGATTTATGAGAAAGCATTGAACGCTCCAAGGAAGAAGTAAGGTATATATTTAACGCATAAACATTTCAGCACATGAAAAACAAAATAGGCACAAAAGAAAAACCACTGGTTTTAAAAACACCACCGTTGTCATCAGAATACACCATGCACACCGATGAAAAAGATGGCAAAGAAATTCTGGTTTGTACCGTAGGGGAAACCGTTTTGCATTACGATTACAGATGTTTAGCAGACCTTCATGCCATGCTCAAAAAACATGGCGATTGGATGGAACTCGGCAGTGCGGATGAACAGAAACCGGCAAAGGAAGGAACCGTAGAAGCCAGGGGGCGTTCAGAAAAAAATCCGGTAGGCGGCTGGTATGGTTTAAAGAAAGGTTTACGTGGACGTTTCGGAATGTACATTCCTCCTTTAATGGAAGCCTTAGGCCTTGCCGAAGTAACACACGATGCCAAGGGAAATAAAATGAAGGCGAAATAAAATAAGCGGGAGCGCCTATTTACCGGCAAGGAATTTCTCCCACACCCAAGCGGTCTGCATCATGGCATCAAGGTCGCGCTTAATTTGCCAGTTTAGTTTGCTAACTGCTTTGTTGCTGTTGGCATATATAGAAACTACATCACCGGCTCTGCGCGGTCCTAACTTATAATCGAGTTTTAGCCCTGATACTTTTTCAAAACTTTGTATTGCTTCTAAAACCGTAACACCATTACCGGTGCCTAAGTTGAACACTTCAACGGTTTGATTTTCCGATTGAGAATTCAAATACTGAACAGCCTTGGTATGCGCGTTGGCAATGTCCATTACATGAATATAATCGCGAACACACGAGCCATCGCGGGTATCGTAATCAGTTCCAAAAACGGTGAATGAACCAAATTTGCCAACAGCCATACCCGTAATGCGCGGAACCACTGCTGTAACTACATCGGGAGTGTCTTCGCCCACTTTTCCGCTTTCGTGCGCCCCCACCGGATTAAAATAGCGGAGGAGAATAAAGCGGGCAGCGCAGGTTTTAGAAAAATCGCGGATAATCTCTTCGCCCATTTGCTTGGTGCGCGCGTAAGGTGACTCGGCAATGCCAATAGGTGTTTCTTCAGTAACCGGTAATACTTTGGTGTTGCCATAAACCGAACACGAAGAAGAAAAAACAAAATCTTTTACTCCAAACTCTGCGGTAAGTTCTAAAAGGTTAACCAGCGAGTTGATGTTGTTGCGGTAATACAGCGCAGGCTTATCTACCGATTCGGGTACCGATTTAAGTGCAGCGAAATGAATGATACCATCAAACTTATTTTCCTGAAATACTTTGCGCGTAGCCTCTAAATCGCACAAATCAATCGCATAATTTTTTACGCGATTACCAGTAATGCTGAAAATACGTTCAATTGTTTCTGCCTTAGAGCGGATGTTGTTATCAATGCTTACTACTTCAAATCCATTGTCAAGCAAATCAATAATAGTATGAGAACCTATGTAGCCACAGCCACCGGTAACAAGAATCTTTGCCATTAGTAATTGTATTGGCCGCTTTCAATGGTTTTGCGAATACCATCTTCTATGGTGGTCATTGGTCTGCCCAGCAGCGCCTGCATTTTAGTAATGTCGGGTCTGCGTCTTGTCATATCACCCTCTGCTAAAGGCGGAAGATGAATTATCTCTGATTTTGAATTGGTGATTTTGATAATAAGCTTTGCCAAATCAAGCACCGTTAATTCAAAGTCGCTGCCAATGTTTACTGTATCGTTTAAATGCAGATTGTTGTAAAGAGTAGCGGCACAAGCATCCACATTGTCATTGCGGTAGCAGAACGTGCGGCTTTGCAGCCCATCGCCATACACAGAAATTTTCTTCCCTTCTAAAGCAGCTTTAATGAAGCGGGTCATTACAAAATCGCCACTTTGCTTTGGCCCGTAAGTATTAAAGAACCGGAAGATGGTATAATCCAGACTGTATTCCTGTTTGTAAGAACGCAAAAAAGCTTCGCCCACATTTTTTACCACCGCATACGGCAAGCGCGAGTTAAGCGGAGTGGTCATTTCGTTTTGCGGATGCTCAAACGGCTCGCCATAAACTTCGGAAGAAGAGGAAAAGAAAATACGTTGAACACCAGTGTTCTTGCTTAAGTCGAGAAGATACTTAAATCCGTTAATATCATTCAAAACAGAAACAGGATTCTCCAAAGTACGCATTACCCCTACCACTGCCGCATAATGAAAAACATAATCAAACTGATAGGAGGTCATGATGCCTGCAATATCACGATACGAGTTTACATCGCACTTTACAAATTTCCAGTTATTGAATGGGTTTGACTCGGGTAGTCGCTTAATGTTGCCGGTAGAAAGATTGTCTACTATCAGCACGAAATTTTCAGCATCCTCAATTAGTTTGTCAACCATAGTGCTGCCTACAAAGCCTGCACCTCCGGTTACCAAAATTTTCCTCTTAAAGTTATTCATCATGTGCTATGAAATTAGTTCCAGCAAATATTTTCCGTAACCGCTCTTTAAAAGAGGGTCAGCTAATTTTTTCAATTGGTCGTTAGAAATAAAACCTTGTCTCCAAGCTTCTTCTTCAATACAACCCACCTTTAAACCCTGGCGTTGTTCAATTACCTGCACAAACTGCGAAGCCTGCATCAGCGAATCGAATGTGCCGGTATCCAGCCAGGCAGTTCCTCTATCTAAAATACCTACCTGCAATTTTTTCTGGGCAAGATATTCTTTGTTCACATCGGTAATTTCATACTCGCCACGAACACCTGGTTTTAGTTGCTTGGCAATTTCCACTACGTTGTTATCGTAAAAATAAAGACCAGGAACAGCGTAATTGCTTTTCGGCTCTTTTGGTTTTTCTTCAATAGAAATAGCCTTGCCTTTTGCATCAAACTCTACCACACCATAACGCTCGGGGTCGCTTACGTGGTAAGCAAACACCACACCGCCATCAGGATTAGAATTTGCTTTCAGCAATTGGTCGAGACCGGAACCATAGAAAATATTATCGCCCAGTATCAAAGCTGCTTTGTCTTTATCAATAAATTCTTCGCCTAATACAAATGCTTGCGCAAGTCCGTTTGGAATTTCCTGCACTTTGTAAGTGAATGAACAACCGAATTTTTTTCCATCACCTAAAAGGCGTTCGAAGTTCGGCAAATCGGTAGGGGTTGAAATAATCAAAATTTCGTTGATACCCGCTTTCATTAAAACGGTAAGCGGATAGTAAATCATCGGCTTATCGTAAATAGGCATTATCTGCTTACTAATAGCATAGGTAATTGGGTAAAGGCGTGTGCCGGAGCCGCCCGCGAGTATAATTCCTTTCATAATTTAGAATATGGGGTAAAGAAAATAATTTCTGTGCCATTAAAAACTAAGGACATCAATGTAGCAATAAGATACTATTATTTAATGCCGTCCAATTTGGTTTGAACTTCGTTTACTTTTTGTTTAAGCTGTTCAATTTGTGCAGTTTTTGAATTTGCCTTTTCTTTTAGGTCAGCAATTTTTCTTTCTTCTTCGCGGATGGTTTTGTTCATGCTGTCAATGTTCTTGTTCTCGTTTTCGTTTTGGCTTTGAATCTTCTTCTTTTTATTTCCTAAATCTTTCAATGTTTGTTTTGCGCCTTTGTTAGCGTTAGCATCAGCAGCAGTGCGTTCTACCATTCCTTTTTGGTCGCTTATTTTGTATGACACACTTTGTATATCGGCATTGTTAGTAGCAATATTGTTGTTGCTTTTTTGAATAGCGCGGTTGCTCTCGCTTATTTTCTTGCTCGATTTTTCTTGCTCTTTAATCAGGTTGGCCAATTCTTTCTCTAATGCCTTTTGTTTGTCTTGCTCGCTTTTCAATTCATCTTTTACCACGGTTTGATACTCTGCAATGGCAAAATCGCGAATGTATTTTTGCACGGCTAAGTCTTGATCGTTGTTGAGTTGTGCTGAAACAAAAACAGTATCGTTTGAAGTAAACCAAGCCGTCAGTTTCACCGCTTCGGTAGTTTCTAAAAGTTTGCTGTAAATATTAAAAGGATTAGGCAATATGTTTTTATTGACAGCAGCCGGTTGCAAGTTTTCGCCATTTACTACAGTTGCTTTTCCCTTACTTCCGTTGCTCACATATTTCAACCAATGCTTCTCCACTTCTATTAAAGTGGCTTGCGGAATTTCTACAATAAAAGCAGATTGAGTGCCTTTGCTCATAGGCACAGTATCTTCAATTAGCGTAATTTGTTTTTGTGCAAAAGCAGATAGCGAAATAAAACACAAGGCAGCAAATTGGATGTTCTTCATGATTTTTTTTGTTTTCGAATTAAATAAAAGTGAATTGAAATTTTAGTTGCGCGAAAATACCCAATGCGCCATTTCTTTAACGGTAACTTTTTTACCATACATTAAAATGCCTACGCGATATATTCTTGCGGCTATGTAAGTAGTTAGAATAAATCCGCCAATTAATAGCAAAAGCGAAAGCGCTATTTGCCACCACTCCGGACGGAATGGAAGCAACGCACTCATGACCACCGGTGAGGTAAAAGGAATGATGGAACCCCAAAAGCCGAGCGCACTATCGGGGTTATTGATAACGTTCATGGCAATTAAAATGGAAATAATAATAGGCACAGTAATGGGAATCATTAGCGATTGTTGGTCGCCATCTTCGCCAATGGCTGCACCAATGGCTGCGAAAAGAGAACCGTATAAAAGAAAGCCGCCCACAAAATACATTGGGAAGAAAATGATGATTTGTGTAAACGGCAGGGATGAAAGATTTTTCATGACCAGTTGCATATCATCGGCATCCATACCAGTTGTTTGCAAACTACCAATGGCAGGTTGATGTGAATTTAATGCTGCGCCAAAAATCATTCCGGCAAGAATATTTACGCCAAAAATTAAAACTATCCAGAGAATAAACTGGGTGAGCCCAACTGCACCTACGCCTATTATTTTCCCCATTAATAATTGAAATGGTTTTACGGAAGAAGTAAGTACTTCAACTATGCGGCTTGTTTTCTCTTCCTGCACGCCTTTCATAATCATGGTGCCGTAGAAGAATAGCGAAATATAAATGGCAAAGCCCATAACCATACCGGCAATGCCAGCAGCTTCAGTGTAACCTTTCCTTTCTATTTGATTATCTAGCGAAGTAAAATCAAGTTGAATTTTGTTTTGCATTTGTTGCTGCACTTCGTTATCTATCTTTAGCATTTTCATGCGCAGTTTATCTACCGCTTCGCTCATGCGCTGGTTGATGAATTGTTTTTTCATCATGCCAGGGCGCTCTACATACCTGTAACCAATTACCGGATTGTTGGGCGAATTGATATTGAAGTTGGCAGGAATGTAAATGATGGCAGCATACTTTTTCTTTTCCTCGTTCTTCTCTTTAGGAAGTTCGGTGGCCAGTTGCTCGTATTTATCTTCTACTTTATGAAAGTAAACGGTCTGATCATCGGCATCGGGGATAGAGATATCTTTGAATAAACCGCTATCATCAACAATAGCCACATCGGTTCTGCCTTGGGAGAACGTGCTGATGAGAACTGAACCGGCAATGAGCGCAAAAAAACCAAGTGGAGCAAGCAGCGTAGTAATGATAAAACTCTTGCGCTTTACCCGCGTAATGTATTCGCGTTGAATAATGATCCAGATTTTATTCACTTAGTTACATTGAACTTGACGGATAAATATTTCATTAATACTCGGCAGCAATTCGTTAAATGAAGTAACCTCCATACCGTGCTCTACAAATAATTTAAGTAGCGAATTGCCTTTGTGTTCTTCTTCAAACTTAACGGTTACTACTCCGGTGTTTTGTTCTACTACATTTAAATTATTCAGTAGCCCGTTATTGATTTCACCAATATACGAAATGCGAAATTTGTTTTCCTTAAAGCGTTGTTTTAACTCTTGCACTTCGCCTTCCAAAATTTTCTTGCCTTTATTAACCAGCACAATTTCGTTGCAAATATCTTCAACCTGCTCCATTCGGTGCGTAGAAAAAATAACGGTCTTACCCTGTTTGCTCATGGCGCGAATTTCTTCTTCTATCAATTTTGAATTGATTGGGTCGAGTCCAGAGAAGGGTTCATCTAAAATCAATAAATCAGGATTGTGCAACACGGTGGCAATAAACTGCACCTTCTGGCTCATGCCCTTTGAAAGCTCTTCGATGTTTTTGTTCATCCAGCTTTCTATTTCAAATTTCTTCAACCAATAATTGGTGTTTTCTTTTGCCTGCGTTTGCGTAAGCCCTTTCAGTCTGCCTAAGTAAATCAAGTGCTCGCCTACTTTCATCTTTTTATACAGGCCGCGCTCTTCGGGCATGTAGCCAATGTTTTCGGTATGCTTATCGGTAAGATGTACGCCATTAAAAAGAATGTTGCCGCTATCGGGATAAAGGATGCGGGTAATCATTCGGATAAGGGTGGTTTTGCCGGCTCCATTGGGGCCGAGTAAACCAAAGATTTTCCCTTTCGGAATTTCGAAACTTACATCGCTACTGGCCAGGTAGGTGCCGTATTGTTTTACGATGTGCTGGAGGGATAGCAAAGACATGGGGCAAAAGTAGAATAAACTATGACGAACTATTCAAACATATCCTTCACTCTGTCAAAAAAGCCGCGCTCTTGTTTAACACCCGGTTTGGGTTTAAAGTTGGGGCTTTCGCGGAGTTTTTCGAGGAGCTTTTTCTCCTCGCTGCTTAACTCGCTTGGGGTGTAAACGTGAATGAGGATGAGTTGGTCGCCACGGCCGTAGCTGTTTACTGATGGCAGGCCTTTGCCGCTCAAACGGAAAATTTTGCCCGCCTGTGTGCCGGCTGCTACTTTGAATTTTGCCTTGCCTTCTATAGTAGGAACTTCCACCTGCGCGCCAAGCACCGCATCGATAAAGCTGATGTGCAGGTTATAGATGATGTTTTGTCCATCCACTTCCAGATCGGGATTTTGCTCTACCTCAATTTGAATAATTAAATCGCCAGCAGGGCCGCCCTGTTCCCCAGCGTTGCCCTTGCCGCTCATGCTCAACTGCATACCGTCCTGCACGCCCGCAGGTATATCTACCTGAATGGTTTCTTCGCCATACTCCACTCCAAGCCCGTTGCAGGTAAGGCACTTTTTGGTTATTTGCTGTCCGCTACCGTTGCACTGGTAACAGGTAGCCGTAGTTTGCATTTGACCGAGAATGGTGTTCTGCACTTTTTTCATTACCCCGCTGCCACCGCACACCGAGCATTTGCCCACCGAGCTAGAATCTTTTGCTCCGCTGCCGTGGCAGGTGTGGCACTCAATGTGTTTTTTAACCTTTAGATTTTTGCGCGCACCGGCTGAAACTTCCTGTAAATTAAGTTTTACCCGAACACGGAGATTGCTTCCGCGTTTGCCGCGGGTGCGTTGCTGGCTTCTGCCGCCACCACCAAAAAATGTTTCGAAGGGGTCGAAACCACCACCTCCGCCACCACCACCTCCGAAAATATCGCCAAAGTTGCGGAAGATGTCTTCCATGTTTCCGCCCTGGTAGCCACCATCGCCACCTTGACCCATACCGGCATGACCGTATTGGTCGTACTTGGCTTTCTTTTGTGCATCGCTTAGCACTTCGTAGGCTTCGGCAGCTTCTTTAAATTTTTCTTCGGCCTTTTTATCGCCCTGGTTTCTATCGGGGTGAAATTGCAAAGCCACCTTGCGGTAGGCTTTTTTAATTTCCTCGGCAGATGCAGTTTTAGTAGCCCCTAAAATTTCGTAATAATCACGTTTCGCCATTGCTCACTTATTCGTTTACTTGCCCACAACTACTTTTGCGAAGCGTATAATTTTATCGTTCAGGAAATATCCTTTTTCTACTTCGTCAATTACTTTGCCTACCTGTTCCGGAGTTGGTGCAGGAATTTCGGTAATAGCTTCATGATGGTTAACATCAAAGTCAGTTCCGATGCTTTCCATTGCCTTTAAGCCTTTTGAAGTAACTGTATTTATGAGTTTTGTATGAATTAAATTCAAGCCTTCTTTCACCGCATTTACATCTTCAGATTTGTCGAGGGCTTTTTTAGCGCGTTCGAAATCGTCCAACACGGGTAGCAAATCTTTCAGAACATCTTTACTGGCGGTAAGAATCAATTCCAGTTTTTCTTTTGCCATGCGTTTTTTGGCATTGTCGAAATCGGCATAAATGCGTACGTATTTATCGCGCAACTCGTCCAGTTCTTTTTTCAATTCTACAATTTCTACATCCTTGGGGTCAATGGCTTCTTCTTCAAAGTCTGCGTCTTCGGGT
>CAMBIM010000012.1 GCA_945867505.1 Chitinophaga pinensis | reverse complement strand
CAAATTGTAGAAAGACCAATCACTATTAAAGATTTTTATTGAGTCACGGTTCAATGAAACTGACACGAACTTATCTCCACTACTCGTCTTGAATCTTTCAAAATTACCATACTGATTTGAACCATATTTAAACAAAGATGTTTCTGGAATAATACCATCCAAACTAATCTGACCCACCACCGAGAGTGACACTGAGAGTGTCAGAAAGAAAGAGAATAGAAGTTTTTTAATAATAGGTTTAAAACTCTTATCTGAATTCTTGAATACTTCGTATTTCATTGTTGTTTATGTTTTACTTGTTATTGAATGTTCGTGTTTTAATCAATCTTAATCACCTTTTTACTAATCATATTCTGACCTCCGTAGAGAGAAACAATGATTGTTCCTTTTGGTAGGTCGGAGGTATTGATAGATACATTATCTGTTTGACTGGTGAGTTTTATTTCTCTCAGTTCTCTTCCCAGTATATCGGTTAAAATCAAACGAGGGTTACTTTGATTAGTTGGAAAATCATAATTGACTTGAAGGGTGTTGTTGAATGGGTTTGGATATACTTTCATTTCACCAAGACCTCCGGTGTTTGGTTGTTCCAATCCACTTATACCACCACACTGGTCACAAGGTAGGGTTCCGGGGAGGGAGTAAAAATATAAATAACCAGGATTTGGAAAATTACCATAAGAATAGGTACATAATCCATATGAATTATTTACTTTTTTAATACCAAGACACCCTTGATTACTTGGTAATGAATACACAATCCCTCCTGTTTCATCCATAACATATGAATTACCTAATGTATCCTCAACAATAAACTCAATTAGACTGTTACTGTTAAATAGTTTATCACTTAGACCTATTATTCTGTTATCGAAAAAATAAACACATCTAAATCCAGAGGGTAGAAAGATATTTTTGAACACAGTATAATTATCATTGAGTATTATTAACCGTGAGGTATACACATTAGTGGTAGGATTTCTAAAAGTTACATAAAACTTTTCTCCAAAATCCGTAAATTTTACATTATTAAAAGTTCTGTCTCCACCTCCTTGAATTGAATCCACCAAACTAATCTGACCAACCACCGAGAGTGACACTGAGAGTGTCAAGAAGAACGAGAATAGAAGTTTTTTACTCATGGGTTTAAAACTCTTATCTGAATTCGTGAATACTTCGTATTTCATTGTTGTTTATGTTTTACTTGTTATTAAATGTTCGTGTTTTAATCAATCTTAATTACCTTTTTACTAATCATATTCTGACCTCCGTAGAGTGAAACTATAATGGTTCCTTTTGGTAGGTCGGAGGTATTGATAGATACATTATCCAATTGACTAGTGAGTTTAATTTCTCTCAGTTCTCTTCCCAGTATATCGGTTAAAATCAAACGAGGGTTACTTTGATTGGTTGGAAAATCATAATTGACTTGAAGGGTGTTGTTGAATGGGTTTGGATATACTTTCATTTCACCAAGACCTCCGGTGTTTGGTTGTTCCAATCCACTTATACCACCACACTGGTCACAAGGTAGGGTTCCGGGGAGTGAATAGAATTTATACTTGAAATCTTTTGTTTTAATCACCAATTTGAATTGATTGTTGTAGTAGGTTAAGAGTAAAAAGTCAAAAGAATTAACTGTGTCAGGGAAAGTGTATTGTAATTGACCATTCTCATTCATTACAGATATAACATTACCTCCATTAACTGGAGTTTGAACCAGAAATTCTAATTGATTGTCTGAGTTAAATAATTTGTCACTGACAGAAGGAATAAACTTCCCCCTTTGAAATGAAAAATATACTAAACTACTATTAGTAAGGAGTACAGTATTTTGAACGATACCATTAATGTTATATATCGTTACCGTATCCCCCAAATAACTAGTTCCAATTAGTTTAAATCCATTAACACTAGTATTTATCAAATCTATTTCACCTCTATGTGAAGACGTAGTATAATCCAAACTTATCTGACCCACCACGGAGAGTGACACTGAGAGTGTCAAGAAGAAAGAGAATAGAAGTTTTTTCATTGTTGTTTATTTTTTTGATTTCTCAAAAGTACTCAAAATGAGATTAAAAAGAAGTCCCTCCTCCGAGATGGTGATGAAGAACATATAATTAAGGGATTTTCATCTGTGTGAAACCTCTGAGACCGAAAAGTTCTTATCTTTCCAACGTCAAAATGTAAAGTAATAATTATGTCCAACCACCAAGAACTCTCCAATTTTATTTGGGGTATATGTGATGATGTCCTTAGAGGGTTATTCAAACCCCACGAATACGGAGATGTTGTTCTTCCTTTTGTTGTTCTTCGGAGGTTAGATTGTGTTCTTGAACCTCAGAAAGATAAAGTTCACGAACTATTCAATCAATATAAAGACAAAGTAAAAGACCCTACACCGATTATTTTAGATAAGGTCGGAACAATTGGTCGTGTATCTTTATAAAGTCACATGAGGATTCATACAATATAAACAGAAAAGCCTGTGTTGTAATTACAACACAGGCCTTTAATACTAGTAGAGGATTGCCTAAATGATTTTTATACCAACTTCTTTCAACGCTTTTTCATCTACCGGTGTAGGGGCATCAATCATTAAATCGCGACCACCGGAAGTTTTAGGATAAGCAATGACATCGCGAATGGTTTCGCCACCGGTCATGAGCATGACTATTCTGTCTAAACCAAAAGCACAACCACCATGGGGAGGTGCACCATACTTAAATGCATTCAGCATAAAGCCGAATTTCTTATCGCGGTCTTCTGGCGTTAAACCTAAGTTGTTGAACACCCGCTCCTGGATATCCTTTTGGTGAATTCGAATGCTACCTGAAAGAATTTCGTTACCGTTCATCACCATATCGTACGTTTGCGCGCGAACGCGTGTAGGATCAGTATCGAAATATTGCATATCCTCGGGATGCGGAGAACAGAACGGGTGATGGGCAAAAGTTATTTCACCGCTTTCTTCATCCTTTTCAAACAGCGGGAAGTCAACAATCCAAAGCACGCTCCAATCGCCTTCTTTAATCCAGTTATTCTTCTTCGCCAATTCTAACCGCAAATCGCCTAACGATTTCCGCACCTTTGAAGTTTTATCGGCAGCAATTAGAAGTAAGTCGCCTTTTTGTGCATCAAATGCTTTCCCTATTTCGCGAAGTTGTTCTTCGGTAAAGAATTTATCGATAGAAGATTTCACCGTTCCGTCTTCATTAAACCTTACCGTAACTAAACCATTCAAGGCGCGATGCGAAACCTTTACAAATTCAGTTAGTTCATCAGTTTGCTTGCGTGAGTGTGAAGCACACCCTTTAGCGTTTAATCCCGCTACAATTCCTCCGCTGGCAATAGCGTTATTAAAAACTGCGAATTCACTTGCAGGAAGAACATCATTCAACTCCACAATCTTGCAATCAAAACGCAAATCAGGTTTATCGCTGCCGTAAAGTTTTAGTGCATCATCGTAACGCAAACGAGGAAGTTCTGGCAATTCATATTTCAATACTTTGCTAAAAACATATTGAATCAATCCACCAAAGGTTTCAAAAATATCTTCCTGATGAACGAAACTCATTTCACAATCCACTTGTGTAAACTCCGGTTGACGGTCGCCACGGAAATCTTCATCGCGAAAACAACGTACAATCTGATAATATCTATCCATGCCAGCCACCATCAGCAACTGCTTTAGTATTTGAGGCGATTGCGGAAGCGCATAAAAACTTCCATGCTGCAAGCGAGATGGGACAAGAAAATCTCGTGCGCCTTCAGGTGTGCTTTTAATCAGATTTGGTGTTTCTATTTCAGCAAAATCTTTTTCGTCTAAATATTTGCGCACGGCTCTGTTTATTTGCGCGCGCATCATTAGCGTATCGCGCATCTTGGGTCTGCGAATATCTAAGTAGCGATACTTTAGTCGAAGTTCTTCGTTGCCATCTGTATCGTTCTCTATTTTGAAAGGTGGCGTTTCGCTTTCGCTTAAAACATTTAGTTCGTTAACGGTAATTTCAATTTCACCAGTAGGCATTTCTAAATTCTTACTGCTACGTTCGGTTACTTTACCTTTTACCTGAATTACAAACTCTCGACCCAACTTATTAGCGCGGTCGCAAAGTGGAGCATCTAATTCGTTATTAAAAACAAGTTGGGTTATTCCATAACGGTCGCGCAAGTCCACAAAAGTCATTCCGCCAAGTGCGCGGCTTTTTTGCACCCAGCCACTTAAGGTCACTTCAGTTTCAACATTCTTTAAGGTCAACTCACCACAGGTATTTGTCCGGTACATGATTTTAAATTTTAGAGGCGGTGAAAATAATTATTTGAAACATTTGCTGAATCAAAGTGAACTGAAAGAAAAAAGCCCCGCAAAAATTGCGAGGCTTTTCTTAGAAAAAAAAAGTTTTTAATAATTCCAAAGATCATGCTCATAGTTGAAGTTTTCATACTTCACACGATCACTTTCTAACAAGGCATCTACACCAGTAGCGTATTCTTGAATGTTACGATCATGCACATTGCTTTCTTTGTAAATATAACTTTCAAACAAACGAGCTTCGAAGATATCTTCCCAACTCATTCTTACTGCATCGTTCTTAGGATTAAACACTTCATACTTTGCCAAAATAGGGCGAAGGTCCGGATAGTAAATCCAATACATCGTCATATCTCCACGGTAGTTCCCCGAAGCATCAAAATCTTCCATAATTGGAGCAAGACCAATAATACGGCACATCATGGTAGAAGTCTCTTCATCAAAGAACCAGTCTTCCTTAACGCGGTATTTTACAATCTTATCCCAAGTAAGGTCGTTCTTTTGAATTACTTGTTCTTCTTCCAAAGTAATCGGGTTAATCTGCATAACAGTATCTACACGGCTACCGAGTTTTTTTACATCTTCAACACTCATTACCTGTTTAAACTGGTCTGCATCCACTACTGATGGGTCATAAACGGTCAACTCACCATTTTTTGATGCAGTATGAAGAATTTCAATCAATGGTTGTTGAGGATATTTGAACGGCAAGTTCATTTTCTCACGCACATCAATCATTCTCCAAATACGCTTTGCCCAAAACACATCCGCTTCACGAATGTAGTCGTAAGGGATAATGTCCTTTTCTTTGGTAGTGGTTTTTACCCAAGCACCATCTAGTGGCTCTTGTGCAAATGCAACACCTGCAAAAAGAAGCAGAAGAGCAGCGAATACAAATTTTCCTTTCTTAAACATAATACCTGTTTTTTAGATAATAGTAAATGCAATTTGACCTAGCTTTCTCGGCTGTTTATCTGGTCCTACAACTTTAATTTCGTCAATGAAGATAATATCCTTTGGTTTAGCACGGTCTAAGAATGCTTTCATGTTGGCATTCAACAAAGGACCTTGTGCTTCTGCTTTAAAAATTTCCCCCTTGGTAGAGTAAACCATTTGGAAGCTAACCACATTAAATCTTGCATCAAAGTCGAAATCTTTTAACAAGGCAACCAAACCGCTTTGCGCTTTGATAGTTCCCGGTTGTGTGTTTCCACCAAACAACTTACCACCTAACGATGGAATTGGATCAGGAATACGTTTAATACGGAACTCTTCAGTTCCCATTGTTTGAACCTTACCTTCAATTTTAGCAGAAACAGCAACGTTACATTTACCAACTCCTGATACATTAGCTGTATAAGTTCCATCAGCGTTTTTAGTTAAAGTTCCTGAACCTTGTAAACTGGCAGAAATATCGTTCTGACCGACACCCGGAACCGAAATTTTCATTGGGTTATCTACACCAATATAAAGAACATTCATTTTTGTAGGAGAAACAACCACTGCTTTGGCAGCAACTTGGTAACTTCCTTCAAAAGGGTAGAAAGTATAGCCTCCCACCGGATTCTTAACGCGAATAATACCACCATATTTTCTTTCACCAACAGAACCACCACCTTGTTCTAGCTTTCCCATACCACCTTCAGCCTTAAGCATACCGCCTTCACTGTAGCCACCTGGAAGTGGATTTTGAGAATCAACCTTGTCATAAGTTCCATCAGGGTTTCTCTTGAAACCACCTAAAGAACCCAAAAATACTTCCGGTTGTTGTGTTGAGTTAAACGCTGCTAAAAAGATATCAGCTTTGTAAGCTTGCCCTTGCATAATATAGCTGGACGGAGAGATAATTTTTGCAGCTAGTGCATCAAATTTGAAATCCGTTTCACCAATTTTCTTTATCAAGTATTCAACTACAGCACCTTCTGAACTTACTACGTCATTCTGAAATTTAGAAAGAATAGTAACCGCAGCCGTTGTAGGAACATGGCTAAAAGTCAAATATTCCCATTTAGCACCTTCTTCACCTTTCTTTTTAGGAGTTTCTCCGTCAATTGAAATTTTGAAATTAGCTCTATCTTTTTCGTCTACTAAAGCAAGAAAGTTCTTTCGTGCATCCAATATTTTTTGTTGAAGTTCTCTTCCTCTTTTTACACCAGCACCTTCTTCAACAAACATACGAGTAGCCACGTCAATATTATCGCGCTCTACAATATCATCAGTTTCCGGGTCAATCCCTTTAGCTTGCTTTATAATTTCAACTTTGTATTGCTCCAATAAAGCATTCAAATCAGCACTGATTTTTTTGGCTTGTTGAGCTTTGTTATTGAAATCTTTTGCCTTTTCTGGATTTTGATCCATTTGTTTCGCAAACATCTTGTAGATGCCTGCATTTTTTTCTCCTAAAGAACCGTTAGAAGTTTGCAAACCCTCATTAACCAAGTGGAATGCATTCAATACTTCTTGCGATACGTTTAGGGCGAGTAGAGCTGTCAACACGAGGTACATCATGTTGATCATTTTCTGTCTAGGACTTAATTTACCACCTGCCATTTTTTTAGTTTCTCGTTTTAGGGTTAAACCATATAATCATCAACTACTAAACCGCCTTCATGGCAGAAAGCATACTTCCGTAAACAGAGTTCAAAGAAGTTAAATTCTTGTTTAACTGCGCTAAATTGTCTTTATACTTAACGGCATCATTTGCTGTGTCAGAAAGAGCACCTGCAGCTGCGTTCAAGTTACCGAAGAACTTGTTCATAGCTTTCAAGTGGTTGTTTGAATCTTGAAGTTCTAATTCATAAATAGAGTTCAATGCAGATAAGTTCTTCACCATGGTTTGAACTTGCTCGTGATAAACCTTAGTATGCTCTGCACCAGAACCAATTGAGTTAACCGCTGTAGTAGCTGTTGCTGCTGCTTGCGCAAATGTGTTTATTTGAGTAGAGGCATTCTTGGCATTTTTAGAAAAATCTGTAGCTGCAACTGTTGCATCTGTTAGGTCATTCAACTTACCAACGCTCTCACCGAGTGTAGTAAAGCCTTTACCTAAACTGTTAATCAAATCGGGACCAACTTTAGCATCGCTCAACATTTTGTCTAACTGTTGAGTTAATGGCTTTTGGTTCTTATTCACTGGTCCTTCTGATGCTAATTCTGGGTAAACTTTTTCCCACTCATATTCTGCATGCATCGCAGTTTGTGGTTCAAAACCTGAAATGATAAAGATAATAACCTCCGCACTCATACCAATAATAAGCATGATGTTAGCACCCGGCCAGTGCATAATTTTGAAAAGGGCTCCAGCAATAACGACTGCTGCACCGAATGAATACGCATAATTCAAATAAACTCTTGCACCTTTGGTTGTTAATGGATGCTGTTTTTCTGCTGCCATGTGTTTTGTTTTTTTTAGTTAGGGTTAATCAATAAAATATTTACTTTCCGAATAGAAAAAATTGATAATAAAATGCTTCGATAAATGATGTAAAGGCCACTACTAGTTATCAGTAATATCCCTTCCTAAGAATGTAGTAATACATCTGAAGCCAACGTAAGATTTAGCTGAATCTCCATACTCCCAGTGGCGAGTTCCAGTTTCAATATAGTAACCGATATCTTTCCATGAACCACCTCTGATAACTTTACGTTTCATTGCTTCCGGCTCAGATGCTTCTGCATCGTAACGAATATCCGGGTTAAGGTCATGAATAAAAGAGTAAGAATTTTCGTAGAATGCAGATGAAGTCCATTCAGCTACGTTACCTGCCATGCAGTATAAACCGTAATCATTTGGCCAGTAAGCATCAGCGCGAACAGTGTAGAAACCACCATCCTCAGGATAATTTCCTCTTCCTGGCTTGAAGTTCGCCAAAATACACCCTTTAGAGTTTCTTACATAAGGACCGCCCCAAGGGTAAGGTGCTAATTTTTTTCCTCCACGTGCAGCATATTCCCACTCGTGTTCTGTTGGTAAACGGAAGATATCCATCAAAGGCTCTCCGCGTGGAGTTCTGTAATCTTCCCAAAGTCTGGTTCTCCAGTAGCAGAACGCATTTGCTTGTGGCCAAGTAACACCTACAACTGGATAGTCATCAAATGCCGGGTGGTTGAAGTAGTTACGAGTCATTGGTTCATTATATGAGTAAGAGAAATCTCTAACCCAAACCAATGTATCAGGATAAACATCAACATTTTCTTTGTGAATGAAAGAAGTTCTTGACTTACCTCTGTTCTTAGTTAAAGAAGCTGCTTTGTAATCGAACCATTGGTAATCGTATTTCAGTTTGCTAAGGTCAAGTTCTTTTTTGCCCCAAACTCTGTCTTCTTCTTTAAGATAAATATCTTCAAGAGCTTCGTTCTTATTCTTTCCGCTCCATTCAATATTTTTGTTCCAGTCAATTTGGGTTTTACCATCCGCATCATCTTTGGTATCTCCAAGAATTGCATGAGCAACAGAATCGCGCACATAATTGATGAATTGGCGATACTCGTTGTTGGTGATTTCGGTATCATCCATGTAGAAGCCAACGATAGACACTTGCTTAGCGCGAGCTTGCAACGATGCATTCACATCTTGATCGCTCGGACCAATGTGCAACACACCAGATGGAATAAACACCATACCGTAAGGTGTGATTGGATTCCAAGATGGTCTGTCGAGTTCTCCGAGAAGCTGCCCGTTGTAACCCCCTTTACAACCTGCAACAAAAAGCAAAAGCGCGAGAGAAACTTTGCTTAGAAGACCTTGTAAATTTTTCATGTTTTTTGGTTTGATAGTTTTCCCCTGTTTTTTAAAGAGCGTAAATGTAATAAGTTTTTGATTTTACAATAGTAGTCGAAAAAAAATGTTTTTCCCCTCTGTTAATTACGTTTTTCAAGTGTCATTGTTTCGGTTTAACCATATACAAAAATTGTCTTGTTACCTACTTAGTTAAAGCGTGGGTTGTGATAAAAGTACCCTCTGCTCTCTTTTTTCTTAAATGGATAACGATAACTTAAGCCTATTTCATGCGAACCGGTATTGAATTTTGTTAGATACGAAAGGTTTGCATCATATGAATAAGTCAACTGAACTCCTTTATACTTAAAACCCAAAACCAAGGCTAACGCATCAATTGTATTTTTAGCATATCCTCTAAACGAAATTCCTGCAATGATATTGTTGATTATGGTAGTGGTCAAACTTAAATCAAGTTGAACTTTCTTTAAATCGGTTTTAATTAAAGCCGATGGCATAATGCTGAACTTATTGGAAACTTTAATGTTGTAACCACCGGTAAAGAAAAGATTACGTGAGAAATTCAGCTTTGTTTTTCCTCCGCTTTCGCTTTTTATGGAAGCCGAAGAAAAAGCAATGTGACTGATACTTGCTCCTGCAAAATATTTTTCGTTGTTGAAATAAATACCGAAAGATAAATCGGGAGCTACGCCTTGCTGTAAATTGTTAGGCAAGAAATTATCGTTGTGATTTACGCCTGTGGTATAATCACCTTCGGGTGCGCGAAGTTTATCTCCATCAATAGAAGTTTGAATAAGCCCAACGCCAATACCAATACCCATTTTGCCCCACTTAAATTTTTTACGGTAATCGTAATTCAGCGCTACATAAGTAGAACGCTGAAATCCGATTAAATCATTTATAGCAGTTACACCAATTCCTGAACTGATAACATCAATAGGTAAATTCAAATTCAACCCTTGCGTAGCAATAAAGCGGTTGGCAAGAGAAACATACTGACTACGGTGAATAGCTGAAACTTCTAAAGCATCATCATGCCCGGCATAGGCTGGGTTAACCAAATAGCGGTTAAACATGTATTGCGTAAACTGTGGTTCAGATTGCGCGTAAATACAAGTAGCTATAAGCGATGAAAGAAGAAGCAGATAAAACCTGCGAAGCATAAACACAAAATGAAAATAATTCTTTCGGATGAAGTTGCAAGTTGGTTTCGAAGATTACATCTTCCACAGATCTCCCCACAGGCGTTGTCCGCCATCTACATAGACAGTTTCGCCAGTGATGAAACGCGCCATTGGGCTGCAAAGAAATAACGTGAGATAAGCCACTTCATCAATTGTTCCTAATCGCTTTGCAGGAATAGACACTTCAATATCCTTCAAAAATTTGGGCGGATATTGATCAAGCCCTGTGCTTTTAATACTACCCGGAGCTACTGCATTAACCTGAATATTGTATTTGCTCCACTCTACTGCGAGCGACATAGTTAAATTTTCTACTCCAGCACGAGCAGCACCTGTATGTGCCATTCCAGGAAAGCCTCGGAAAATATTAGCGATGATATTGACAATACTTCCTTCTTTCTGTTTAAAGAAAAAGGTCTTTGCCATGGTTTGGGTCATGTAAAAAGTCCCGTTCAGGTTGTTGTTCACTACCGCATTCCACCCTTTAAAAGAGATATCCTCAGCAGGTGAAGGGAATTGTCCTCCGGCATTGTTAATGAGAATATCTAATTTACTTTCATTATCTGAAATGCTTTTTGCCAGTGCTTCTACTTGTTCAACTTCACGTGTATCGCAAATTTGGTAGCGCACTTTACCAAACATAGAAAGCTTTTCTACCGCTGCCTTTAGTCGTTCTTCTTTACGAGAAGAAATAACAACCGTTGCTCCGAGTTGAAGCAATTGGGTTGCGACAGCAAAACCAATTCCGCTTCCACCACCAGTTACCAATGCAACTTTATCTTTAAACAAATTTTGTTGAAACATCAATTTTAGTTTGAAAGTGGTTTATTAAGCATCGCTCTTGTTTCTTCAATAGTCGCAACCTCTCTTCCCATCATGCGAACCAACTTTGCTGCAGCTTCAATTAATTCGCCATTGCTTTTCGCCATTTCGCCTTCGGGCAAATAAAAATTGTCTTCTAAACCTGCACGAATATTTCCATCAATTGTAATAGCTGCCGCAATTGCCTGCCACTGTTTTCTACCAATACCAATTACCTGCCACATAGAGCCTTCAGGTACACTGGCTGCCTGATGCAAAAGATTCTTTGTTGAAATAGGAATTCCACCCAACACACCCATTACAAAACTGAAAACGTAAGGTTTTTGCAAAAGCCCCATATCAATAAGTGGATTTGCGTTGTTGATATGGCCATTGTCAAATACTTCCATTTCTGGAACGGTTCCGACTTCCTTCATCTTCTCTAAGTAAAACTGAATCTCAGAAAATGGATTTTGAAAAACAAAGTCATGATAAAACGATTTGGTTTTCGATGAGTAAATTCCATAATTCATAGAACCCATATTCAAGGCAGCCATATCTGGCTTCAATGCTGTAATATGCTGAATACGTTCTTCCTTCGACAAACCAATAGCACCAGTGCTGTAATTGATAAGAGCAGTTGGGCAAAGTAAACGAACCTCCTCTCCTATTTGGCGATACGTTTCAATATCATAAGCGGGTGCACCACTATCCTGGCGTGCATGTATATGAAGAATACTTGCACCTGCATCTACAGCGCGTTTTCCTTCTAAAGCAATTTCTTTTGGAGTGTACGGGATGTAAGGGCATTGTGCGCGCGTTGCCAAAACTCCTGTGAGTGATGCGGTGATGACGATTTTCTTAGCCATAATTATTGTTTTGAATTTTTATTGTTGTAATGAATTATCCTTTCCAAACCGGTTTACGTTTTTCAATAAATGCAGCCATTCCTTCCGCTGCATCTTCAGTTTGAATGCACTCGCCCAACATTTGTTTTAAATAGGAGTGGGCTTCAGCCTCAGGAATATTTTTCAAATTATCGAATGCTTCTAACCCTAAACGAATAGCTGTTGGCGAGAACTGGAAAATTTCATCAACCAACGATTGAACCTCTGCGCTCAAATTATTTTGCTCAACAACTTTACTTACCAAGCCATTTCTTTCGGCATCAGTAGCATTTAAAGTTTTTGCACGAATACATAAATCTAAAACAGTTCGCGCAGGCATAATATTCAGCAAACTTTGCATGACTTGAAAAGGATAAAGTCCGCGTTTTACTTCTGGCAAACTAAACGTTGCGTTGGCTGTTGCAATTACGTGTGTGCAGCCGCATACAATTAAAAACCCTCCAGCATAAACGGGTGCATGAACTTTTGCAATACAAGGTTTGTGGAGCGAATTAAAGATGTTGCCAATAACTACTTCTCTACTTGGCTCTGGCACCGTTGATACTGTAGTTTCAGCTGCTCCGGCAAACGCTTTTAAATCAGCACCGGCACAGTAGACATCGCCTTTGGCGGCAATTACAACACCCCAAACCTCTCGGCTGTGTTTGGCATATGTAAGCGCGTAAGCAAGTTCTTTAAACAAAACAGGATTTAAAGCATTCTTCTTCTCCGGACGATTAAGTGTAAGGGTAAGCAGGTGATTATTTTCTTCTACCAATAAATGCGCAAAGGTTTGCGCTTTAAATTCCATTAATTGCTCTGCAGTAAAAAGCATTTTTTATTTATTAAGGTTCGCTAATGTATACTGTTTGATAGAAAATAAAACTAATTGAAATCATTGCATTTTTAGAGAATTAAAAGGCCGTTTTCACGCATTTGAATCCATGCTTTTGATTGAATGAAATTTTGAAACTCTCCTACATCCGCTTTCTCAAAATTTTTCTTCAATTCAGAATAAAGCAGTGGGGTATTGTTTTTGATTTCGAGTTGCGAAAATATTTCCATCAGCCATTTTGCTTCGTTTGCAGGTAAATGAATTCGCCAATCTCTTTTCTTATCTACAAATTCTAACTCAGTCATTTCAACTACTTTCTTGCCTTGTGTAACTTCAAAGAAATTTGCTTCGGATTTATTTCCCAGCCAAACAATTATTGCATTTTGTTTTGGCAATTCACCTTCTGCATCATTCAAACAGTTTTCAATATAATTTGAAGCAATAGTTGTTTTTGGAGTTTTAAAATCGAACCAATTCTTCAAAGGGAAATCGAGCCCAACACCGTGCATAAAATTGAAAAGTGATTTACTCAATCCATCACCAAACAAATCGTGATTAGCTCCGGTTGTATCTTCATGATACAAATCGTTATCAGCAAAGCCGCCAAAATGCGGACCGGTACGCTCCACCATAAACTGTGCGGGATTCAACCCAACAGGACTATGCGAAGTCATTGCAAAGCGATGCCAAAACCCGGATTGCAAAGCTTCATTCAAAAATAATTGCCTAACCATTTCGAGTGCATCAATTGTTTCCTGCGCAGTTTGTGTAGGGAACCCATACATCAAATACGCGTGAACCATAATTCCGGCTTGTGTAAATGCATCTGCAACTTTTGCAACTTGTGAAACTGTTACTCCCTTTTTCATCATAGCAAGTAATCTATCGCTTGCTACTTCTAAGCCACCGGCAACTGCAATACAACCAGATGCTTTAAGCAGTTGCGCTAAATCGTAAGTAAAATGTTTTTCGAAACGAATGTTAGTCCACCAGGTTATAGTTATTTTTCTTCGAATAATTTCTAAAGCTAAATCGCGCAATAGCGCTGGCGGTGCAGCTTCATCAACAAAATGAAAACCGGTTTGGTTGGTTTGCGCAATTATCTCTTCAATCCTATCGCAAAGAATAGTGGCAGTTAACGGTTCGTAATTCTTTATATAATCCAACGAAATATCGCAGAACGAGCATTTGCCCCAATAGCAGCCGTGGGCAAGTGTGAGCTTATTCCATCGCCCATCGCTCCACAATCGGTGCATAGGGTTGGCTACTTCAATTACGGAAAGATAATCGTCCAATAAGAAATCGCTGTAATCAGGTGTGCCGGTTTCGCGTTGGGCAACATCTTTCTCTTTTGACCCATTGCAGTAAATAACTTTATCTTCTTCACGCAAATAAATTCGCTTCAACTCTTTTGCGGTTCGCTTACCGTTTAAATGTTCAACCAAAAATTCTATTGGTGCTTCGCCATCATCTAAACTCACGTAATCAATAAAATTGAAAACGCGCGGATCGTGCAGACTTCTCAATTCGGTATTAGCGTAGCCACCACCTAACACAACTTTTATTGCAGGATATTTCTTCTTAATAAACTGACCACATTTTAACGCTCCAAATAAATTTCCCGGGAAAGGAACTGATAAACAAACAACAGTTGGTTTCCATTTCTCAATTTTTTCCTGCAATAACTCTTCAAGAAAATTAGTAATGATCGAATTTTCAGCAAGCAATGAAGTTTCAATTTCATCAAAATGAGTAGCGGTTCTTCCTAACCTTTCGGCATAGCGACTGAAACCAAAATGCGGGTCAACTGCTTCTTTAATTAAATCGCATAAATCTTCCAGATATAAAGTTGCCAAGTGTCGCGCTTTATCCTGAATACCCATTGTGCCGAAAGCCCATTCTAAATCTTCAAGTTGCGAAAAACGCGATGCTTCGGGGAGGTAAGTTCTATCGCAAATGGAATGTGCGAGTGTAGGATTTTTGTTTTGCAGAAAACGAATTACAGCATCAATACTTTTAATGTATTCGGCTTGCAAAGAATAAATACGAAAACTGTTTTCTGACAACTCAAGGTCGAGTGTTTCTAAATGCGCAAACATTTTCTTTAAACCGGCAGAAGAAAAAAGCTGGAGAATAAGTTCTATTCCTAAATCTGCCTGATGCGATTCAATGTTTTTTGTATTCAGAAAGCCCTTGAGATATGCCGTAGCGGGATATGGCGTATTTAGTTGAGTAAAAGGCGGTGTGAGGAGAAGAATTCTTTGTTTCAAAACGAAATAATTATTCAGCTTTCATTTTCACCAACACCGTTCCTGCTTCCACAAAACTCTTTTCGGCAACAAAAACTTCTTCTACTTCGCCATCGGTGTGTGCCTCAATAGTAGTTTCCATTTTCATACTACTCATTACCAGTAATCCTTTACCGCTTTGGATTTTATCGCCAACTTTCACTAATACTTTTACAATCTCCCCGGGCATGGGCGCAATGTAACCGCCTTTAGCATCAGCATTTCCTGGCTCGACAAATCTTGGAACTTGCTTTAACCTAAATGTACCTGCCGATGGATGTTGAATGAAATATTCAGTTTCGTTCTTTGCTAAGTAAAAACGACTGCGGTGATTATCAATTTCAATAACAAAGATGTTTCCATCTGCCGAAAAGAATTCTACAGCATACGTTTCTTCACCTGCTTTTACTTCAAACTTTCCATCCTGTTGGTAGCGGTATTCCAATTTTACTTTACCGGAGCCAAATTCCGCTTCGAAAATTTGCGGTTGATAAAAAATATTTCTCCAGCCGTTTAACGAGTGCGCAACTTCACCATTATTTTTCCGCAGCACCCATTCCGATAACATAGCAGCAATAGCTGTTTCGTGTAGCTGACTTTGAGCAACCAGCTTTTTATAAGATGAAAAATCGCGCTCAATTAATTTTGTATCGAAAGTTCCATCCTCAAAATTCGGATGCTGAATTAGCTCTTTCAGAAAATCAACGTTGGTAGTAATGCCCAGAATAGGAAAGCCCTCCAACGCCAATTCCATTTTTTGTATGGCCATACTTCTGTTTTCGCCATACACAATCAGCTTGGCTAACATAGAATCGTAAAACATGCTTACCTCCGATTCCGTTTCAATACCGCTGTCTATTCTTGTAAAGAATGAAAACGGAGCTTCGGCATAAAGAATTTTTCCGGTAGATGGGAAGAAATTATTCTCGGGGTCTTCGGCACAAATTCTACACTCAATAGAATGTCCGCGCTGCATCAGCATCTCTTGGTCAATACTCAACGCCACGCCCATGGCTGTGGCAATTTGCATTTGCACCAAGTCAACACCAACTACCATTTCGGTAACCGGATGCTCTACTTGTAATCTTGTATTTACTTCAAGGAAATAAAAATTCTTTTGTTCATCTAAAATAAATTCAACCGTGCCGGCACTAGTATAGTCTACGGCTTTAGCAATGGCTAACGCGGCTTCTCCCATACGCGTTCGCAAGTCTTCATCTAAACTTGGCGAGGGACTTTCTTCTATTACTTTTTGGTAACGCCTTTGCATAGAGCATTCGCGGTCGAAAAGATTTAAGTGGTTGCCATGCTCATCACCAAAAATCTGGAACTCAATATGCTTTGCTTTGGGAAAATATTTTTCGAGCAGCAAACTTCCATCACCAAAACTTTTTTCGGCTTCACGTTTTGCGGCATCAAAAGCAGCTTCTAATTCATCGGCAGAGTTGACAATACGCATTCCTTTTCCACCACCACCTTCACTTGCTTTTATTAAAACCGGAAAGCCAATTTCTTCCGCTTCATACTTTAAACGGGCAGCACTTTGTTCTTTACCATTATAGCCCGGCACACATGGCACTCCGGCTTTTTTCGCAATTTCTTTTGCTTTAATTTTAGAACCGAGTTTTGAAATTACATCGGCAGATGGTCCAATAAAAATAATTCCTTCATCGGCACACCGTTGAGCAAACGAAGCATTTTCGGATAGAAAACCATAGCCCGGATGAATGGCATCTGCTTCCGTTCTTCTTGCCGCTTCAATAATTTTGTTTTGGTCGAGGTACGATTCGCTGGCGGCATTTCCACCAATACCAATGGCTTCATCAGCTATGGTAGTAAACAGCGCATCTTTATCGACTTCAGAAAAAACAGCAACAGTTTTAATGCCCATTTCGCGCGCAGTGCGCATTACACGAATAGCAATTTCGCCCCGGTTGGCTATCAATATTTTTTTGATTGTCTTCATAGCTTACATTCTAAATACTCCAAAACCTTTTGCGCCTTCAAATGCTGTTTGGTGTATTGTTTCTAAACACAGCTTTAAATAATTTCTTGTTTCGCGCGGGTCAATTACGCCATCATCCCAAACCTGTCCGCTGGCGTACCAGGCATTGCTTTGCTTATCGGCTTCTTTTACCATGTAGGCCGACATTGCTTTGCCTTGTTCTTCATCGTAAATAATTCCGGATTTTTCTGCGGCTTGTCGGCCAATGGTTTGCATTACACCAGCTAATTGGTCGGGGCCCATTACGGCAATTTTAGATTGCGGATAAGTGAAAAGGAATCTTGGTTTGTATGCGCGACCGCACATAGCATAATTTCCAGCACCATAACTTGCACCAGTTATAATAGTAACAGCAGGCACAGTAGAGTTACTTACTGCGTTTATCAGTTTTGCCCCGTGTTTTATAATTCCTTCCTCTTCATATTTCTTTCCCACCATAAAGCCGGTGATGTTTTGCAAAAACAAAAGCGGTGTATTGTTCTGATTGCATAGCTGAATAAAGTGCGCGCCTTTATTTGCAGCATCGGGAAACAAAACTCCGTTGTTGGCCAAAATGCCAATTTGATATCCATTTATTTTTGCATAACCGGTAATAAGTGTAGAACCAAATAATGGTTTGAACTCCGAAAACTCAGAGCCATCAACAATACGCGCAATCAATTCGCGTTGGTCGAAAGGAATGCGAACATCGGCAGAAACAACACCCAGAATTTCTTCGCTATTATACTTTGGTTCTTGTATTTCTGCCCTCCGTTGTCTGTTGTCTGTTGTCTGTTTCAAGTTCGAAACAATTTCGCGGGCCAATCTTATCCCATCCATTTCATCTTCTGCCATATAATCGGCCACGCCAGAAACGGTGCTGTGCATTTTTGCACCACCCAAACTTTCTTCATCGGTTACCTCATTAGTTGCCATTTTTACCAATGGCGGGCCGGCAAGAAAAACTTTAGCTTCGTTCTTCACCATTATCACATAATCGCTCATGCCCGGTATATATGCGCCACCCGCAGTGCTGCTACCAAACACAATAGATATAGTAGGAATACCCAATTGACTGCGTTGTGTTATGCCTCTAAAGTTCGCTCCTCCGTAATTAAAAATTTTGGCCTGGTCAGGAAGGTTTGCACCGGCACTTTCTACCATGTTAATCATGGGCAAGTGGTTTTCGGTAGCAATTTCGCCAATGCGCAAACCTTTTTGCAGCGTAGCGTAATCAATTGCACCACCTTTAATAGTGCCTACGTTGGAGTTAAGCATACACATTCTGCCGCTTACAAAACCAATACCGGCTACTACTGTTCCACCGGTGCCAAAACCATCGGTTCCCCAACCGGCAAAGGGGCAAATTTCCATAAATGGCGAATCTATATCCAGCAACATTTCAATCCGTTCGCGCGCTAAAAGCCTTCCCGCTTTTTTAGTGCGCGCCAGGTATTTATCTTCTCCCTGAAAAAGAGCTTCTTTTTGTTTGGCTTCTAGCTCAACAATCTTCTCCTTCATCAACACAAGGTTGCGCTGATAGCTTTCGCTGTTTCGGTTTATTTTGGTTTGAAATACAGACATAGTTACACGGGTGTTTCTGCAAGCAAGGTTAATTCATTTTTTTAAAATTCGAACAACTGTTCGAAAAAAAATAAACCCTTTCTCCATTAGTTCGATTTTGGAAAAGTAATCTGATTTTTGAAATATAAAACCTACGCTAACCTAAGCTAAGCCACTCTAAATTTTCATCCAGCTTCTCCATTATTGACGGCACACAGCTAATTACCTGTTTTAATAATTTATTACTTCACCTCAAAATGAATCAAAATCTGACGTTTTAAAGCATTTTGTGCTATCTTTTAGGTAAAAAGTGTGTCTTGAGGGGCATTTATTTTTTAAAATATGGACTTCTGGTCATGAAGGAAAGTGCATATTTTACAAAATATGCACTTTCGGGTACCACAGTTTGCCCGTATTTTATAAAATATCAGGTTTTGGTTACCACGGTTTGTTCATATTCTATAAAATATGAGGTTTCGGGTACCACGGATTACCCGTATTTTATAAAATATGGCGTTCCGGGTACGCGGTAGAGGGCATATTTTTGAAAATATACGCACTGTGTGCTGCCGCTAAACCAGTATTTTAAAAAATATAGGCTTTAGCCACTGCCCAAAAGTATGGTTATGATAGCAGGTATCCATATATAGTATGCACACAAAGCCAATTACCATACATAAGCACTCGTGCAAAAAATTCTAAGTTTGCCTCGTTCAAGTTTTAATACTTTATACTAACTACTTAATACTTAAAGAATGATTAACGTCTCTCTACTAAAGGAAATTTGCGAAGTGCCGGGCGTACCGGGCCACGAACAAAAAGTGCGCGAACTGATTCAGCGCGAATTGAAAACTATTGCCGATGAAATTTCGATTGACCACATGGGTAATTTGATTGCGGTGAAGAAGGGCAAGAGCAGCGCTAAAAAAGTAATGGCCGCTGCCCACATGGATGAAATCGGTTTTATTGTTCATCATATTGATGAAAACGGATTTCTCCGCTTTCATCCGCTGGGTGGTTTCGACCCAAAAACGTTGACTGCGCAACGAGTGGTGGTTCACGGTAAGAAAGATGTGATTGGTGTAATGGGTACAAAACCTATTCATTTAATGACAGCCGAAGAACGTACTAAGTCGCTTCACCTCACCGATTTTTTTATTGACTTAGGAATGAACAAAGAAGAAGTGGTGAAGATTGTAGAAGTAGGCAACGTGGTTACCCGCGAGCGCGAACTGATTGAAATGGGCAATTGCGTAAACTGCAAAAGCATAGATAACCGCGTGGCTGTTTTTATTTTGATTGAAACGCTTCGCGAATTGCAAGGCAAAGAAATTCCTTACGATTTCTATGGCATGTTCACAGTGCAGGAAGAAGTAGGTATTCGCGGAGCACAAGTTGCCGCGCATCATGTGGGGGCGGAATTCAGTTTCTGTATTGATACCACTATAGCCTTTGATACACCGGGCGCAAAACCCGAAGAAATGGTGACCAAACTTGGCGATGGTGTGGCTATAAAAATTATGGACTCGTCTGCTATTTGCGATTACCGCATGGTTAAATACATGAAGGAGCTTGCTGATAAAAACAAAATTAAATGGCAACCGGAATTATTGCCCGCAGGCGGAACCGATACTGCCGGTTTGCAGCGCATGGCACCTAACGGAACTATTGCCGGTGCAGTTTCTATACCCACCCGCCACATACATTCAGTAATAGAAATGGCGAACAAAGACGATATTAAAGGCAATATAGATTTGCTGAAACTTTGTTTGACTAACTTAGATAAATACGATTGGAGTTTTAAATAAACCGGCATGTGGACAGAACAAAACAACGCGCTTAAACGCACTTTTACTTTCAAGAATTTTTCGGAAGCATTTGCTTTTATGACCCATGTGGCGTTAGCAGCGGAGAAGATGGACCACCATCCTTACTGGGTGAACGTTTGGAATAAAGTAGAGATAACACTCAACACCCACAGCGCAGGAGATATTGTAACAGATAAAGACAGAAAGCTGGCTGCCGAAATTGATAAACTCGTATAGTTCGTTTGAATAAGAAGAAATGAAAATTGCTCTTGCCCAGTTAAACTACCACGTAGGAAATTTTGAAGCGAACACGCAAAAAATAGTTGCTGCCATCCACGATGCTGAAAAGCAAGGCGCAGAGTTGGTGGTATTTAGCGAGCTTTGCATTTGCGGTTACCCAGCAAGAGATTTTTTAGAGTTCGATGATTTTATTGCTCAATGCACTAATGCGCTGAATGAAATTGCAAAGCACACAACAAAAGTTGCTGCCTTAGTTGGTTGCCCAAGAAAAAATCCGGTTAAGGAAGGGAAGGATTTATTCAACTCCGCTTTCTTTTTATACGAAGGTGAAGTGAAACACATGACCGACAAAACGCTTCTGCCCACCTACGATATTTTTGATGAATACAGATATTTTGAACCCAACAAAAAGTTTGAAACGTTTGAATATAAGGGCAAGAAATTAGCCATTACCATTTGTGAAGATATTTGGAATGTAGGTAACGATAATCCGCTCTACACTATTTGCCCGATGGATGAATTGATAAAACAATCACCGGATATTATTCTCAATCTTTCTGCTTCGCCTTTCAGTTGTGTTCAGCACGAAGAACGCATGAAAGTTATTCGCGCCAATGTGGAGCGGTATAAAATTCCGATGGTTTATGTAAACCAGGTTGGCGCACAAACCGAATTGATTTTTGATGGAGGAAGTGTGGTGGTGAATGAGCAAGGTGAAGTATCTGAGCAGCTGAATTTTTTTGAAGAAGAAATTAGAGTTTTCGAGTCCGAAGTCCGAAGTCCGAAGTCCGAAGTAAACATCGGACGCCTGTCATCCAACACCGGACTTATCTATTCTGCCCTCGTCCTCGGCATTCGCGATTACTTTGCCAAGCTCGGCTTCAAAAAAGCAATTCTCGGTTTAAGCGGTGGTATTGATTCTACTTTGGTTTTATGTTTAGCTGCCGAAGCTTTAGGCAAAGAAAACGTAATGTCGCTTCTTCTACCTTCCGAATTTTCATCCGACCATTCGTTAGCCGATGCCAAACAACTTTGCGAAAATCTGGGAACTAAATACGAAACAGTTCCTATCGAAAGTAATTTTCAGAGTTTTATTCAAACGCTCAATCCGTTTTTCAAAGACTTTCCGTTTAACGTAGCCGAAGAAAACTTACAGGCGCGTGTGCGCGGAGTTTTGCTGATGGCGTTCAGTAATAAGTTCGGCTATATTCTACTCAACACCACCAACAAAAGCGAAGCCGCAGTTGGCTACGGAACTTTGTATGGCGATATGTGTGGCGGGCTTGCTGTACTGGGCGATGTTTACAAAACGCAGGTGTACGAGGTTTGCAATTACATTAACCGAAAGGGTGAGATAATTCCTCAAAACATAATTACCAAACCACCATCGGCAGAACTTCGACCAAACCAAAAAGATTCAGATTCGCTTCCGGAATACGATGTGCTGGACAAAATTCTTTTTCAATACATAGAAAAACGCCAAGGGCCGAAAGAGCTTGTAGCCATGGGCTTCGAGAAAAAATTAGTTGACCGTATTCTAAAAATGGTGAACAGTAATGAATGGAAACGCAATCAGGCTCCGCCAATTCTTCGCGTTTCGCCAAAGGCATTTGGCATGGGTAGAAGAATGAATATTGAGGGCAAATACCTTGGGTAGAGCGTTTGCGCGCAATAATTACATTTGCCGCTCGTTATTGAAGCCGAAAAAATAAATCATGAAGAATTTACTCTTTTTATTTCTGTTGTTGAGTTCAACCGTTGTGTTTGCCGAGGTGAGAGATTCTGTAAAAACAGAAAAGAAAGTGGAGAAAGTCGTTGCACCAAAAAGAGAGTTAACTCAAGCACAAGTGACCAAAAAGAATGAAGTAGAAAAGAAGTTTTCGAAGTTTGCTAAAGACAGATTTACGCTTGATTTATTTGGCAGTAACTGGATTTATAATAGCAACGATGCTAAATTCTCTCCTAACGCTTCTACTAAGTTTAAAACCAAAGCATGGAGCCGTGGTATCAGTGTTTATTTCTCTTGGGATTTTAGAATCAAAAAATCTCGCGTGAGTTTTGCTCCCGGCATTGGCTATAGTTGCTCTAATATTTACAGCCGCCACGGTTTGTGGGAAGATTCAACCGGTACAAGTTTACGTCCGCTTACCGATATAAATCCGGCTATTGCTTTAGGCGATTACAAAGTGAACAAACTTACTTTGCAATACATTGATATTCCTTTGGAACTTCGCATACGCACCAACCCCGATAAATTCAACAACTGCTGGAAATTTGTAGTTGGTTTTAAAGCGGGCATTCGTATTGATGCACATACTAAGACCACAACAAAAATTGGTTCGGTTACAAAAGTTAATGTAGAAAGACGTTTCCCAGATTTCAATTTACTGCGCATGGGGCCAACCATTCGTATTGGTTATAGCGTGGTTAACGTGTTTGCTTATTACGGAGTGCTTGATGTTTTCAAAAAAGGCAAAGGTCCTAAAGCCAACGAATTTACCTTAGGTATTTCTTTTAACGGATTGTAATTCTTTAAGCATTGATTTATGCTTACTCTTCGCTCCAAAAATTTATTTAAAACTTACAAAGGCAGAACCGTTGTAAACGATGTTTCTGTAGAAGTTAAGCAAGGTGAAATTGTTGGTCTGCTTGGGCCGAATGGTGCAGGTAAAACCACTTCGTTCTACCAAATTGTAGGGCTGGTTCCGCCCGATAAAGGAAAAATATTTTTAGGCGAGCAGGATATTACCGACTTGCCCATGTATAAACGCGCGCAATTGGGCGTGGGCTATTTACCACAAGAAGCATCGGTGTTTCGCACACTTTCGGTAGAGGATAATATTGCCGGAGTGTTGGAAATGACCAAACTTTCTAAGCACGAGCAAAAAGAAAGATTAGAACTTTTGTTGAGCGAATTTGGTTTGAACCGCGTGCGCAAGAGTATGGGAAATGTGTTGAGTGGTGGTGAAAGAAGAAGAACTGAAATTGCCCGCGCATTGGCTACCGACCCAAAATTTATTTTGCTTGATGAACCTTTTGCGGGTATCGACCCCATTGCGGTGGAAGATATTCAACGCATTGTAGAAGACTTGAAGAAGAGAAACATTGGTGTGCTTATTACAGACCACAACGTGCAGGAAACTCTTTCTATTACTGACCGCGCTTATCTTTTGTTTGAAGGAAAAATTCTGAAAGCAGGCACTGCCGAAGAATTAGCCAACGATGAACAAGTGCGCAGAGTTTACCTTGGGCAACATTTTGTTTTGCGCAAGCGAATTACAAATTGAGTTTATTTTTACTCAATGACCTTCGACTGGAAAAATTTTCTTTTCCGCATTTATCTCCAACTGGCATTTCCTCCCGATTTTACCGCAGAAAAGTCTATTCAACATCAACAAAAGATTTTAAAGAAGATTCTTCGCCAGCTTTCTTCCACTCAATTAGGAAAGGATTTAAAGTTCGCTGAAATAAAATCACACAATGATTTTAAAAATAATGTCCCCGTTACTCAATACGATTTCTACGAGGCTTACATTGAAAAAATAAAAGCAGGTCAGCAAAAAGTAACGACCGACAAAGCCGTAAAGTGGTTTGCAAAAACTGCAGGAACAACCAGCGGCAAAAGCAAATTGGTTCCTATTACAATACAGATAATGAAACAGTGCCATGTGCGAGGGAGTTTCTTTGCGCTTTCCAAAATTCACCAGTTGGATAAAAACATGCGTTTATTAAGCCATAAAAATCTACTTATTCCAGGCGGCATTTATGAAACGTTGGATTCAGGAATTACCGTTGCTGATATTTCAGGAATCCTTTCTGTCAACATCCCGTTTATCTATCGCGGCTATTACACGCCCGATATTCATGTGCAGACGTTTTCTAAATGGGAAGAAAAAATCGCAAACGCAGTAAAGCAGATTTCAAAACAAGATGTAGGAACCATGAGTGGCGTACCTACCTGGATATTATCGGTGCTGCACAAAATGAAAGCGGAGTATCCTTTCGAAAAGCTAACTGATGTTTGGCAGAATCTGCAAGTATATTTTCATGGTGGTGTAAGCTTTGAGCCTTACCGCAAACAGTTTAAAGAATTAGTAGGCAAAGACAATTTCAATTTCTTCGAAGTATATAACGCTACCGAAGGTTTCTTTGCGATTCAGGAAAGCTTTGAAAGCAATAATCTTATTCTGCTCACCGACAATCACATTTTCTACGAATTTATTCCTCTCGAAAAATATAATGCCGGAGAAAAAAAGGCAGTTGGGCTTAGCGAAGTAAAAACCGGAGTGGCGTATGTATTGCTCATTACTGCGCCAAACGGATTGGTGCGTTATGTCATTGGCGATGTTCTTACTTTTCAATCACTTGACCCTTTCACTTTCAAAATTACTGGGCGCACACAGGAATATATCAATGCCTTTGGTGAGGATTTACTTTTAAGCAACGTGCAAAATGCTTTGATAAAAACAAATCAAACCCTCGATTGCACTATCAGCGATTATACCGTTGCTCCTCTTTACATCAACATTCAAGAAAAAGGAAGAATGCAATTCGCTATCGAGTTTTCAAAAGCCCCGGTAAATATTTCTGCCTACGAAATATTTTTAGATGAAAATATGCAGAATGAAAACTCTAACTACAAACAAAAGCGCGCAAACAATCTCGCGCTTAATTCTCCTGAAGTGATTGTATTGCCTCAAGGCACTTTTTACAAATGGCTTTCTTCAAAAAATAAATTGGGTGGACAAAACAAAGTTCCGCGATTGGTGAACGGAAGGAATGTGATGGAAGAGATTTTAGCAATTATATCTTCCGCTCAATAGTAAACTCAATCAACTGCTCAACTGAATTCCTTGATTCGCTTTCCGGAAATTCATAAAGCAGTTTTAACGCTTCATCGCGATACTCCATCATCTTCTTTGCTGCATAATCCATTCCGCCATTTGTGCGAACAGTATCAATTACCCAACGCACTTTTTCAGCATTCTGATTTTCGTTCTTAATGATGTTGATGATTTTTCTTTTATCGATACTTGAAACTTTGCTCAATGTATAGATAAGCGGCAAAGTCATCTTACGCTCTTTAATATCTATACCGCGTGGCTTTCCTATTTCTGCTTCTTCATAATCAAACAAATCATCTTTTATCTGAAATGCGATTCCTATTTTTTCTCCCATCAATTTTACGCGTGCAATTTTTTCTTCATCTTTTGTAGTGGTTGAAGCGCCACACGCACAAGCCGAAGCAATTAGTGATGCTGTTTTGCCTGTAATAATTTCAAAATAAATATCCTCTTTAATGTCCAGCTTTCTCGCCTTCTCCAATTGCAACAGCTCCCCTTCGCTCATGGCGCGGATAGTATCTGAAAGAATATGCAACAACTGAAACTGGTTATTCTCTATAGAAACCAGTAACCCCTTCGATAACAAATAATCGCCCACCAGCACCGCAATTTTGTTTTTCCAAAGTGCATTGATGGAAAAAAATCCTCTGCGCTGATAGCTGTCGTCAACTACATCATCATGCACCAAAGTAGCGGTGTGCAGAATTTCCACCAACGATGCCGCCACATAAGTTGCTTCATTTAATTCACCACAAAGGCGGGCAGAAAGAAAAACAAACATAGGTCGCATCTGCTTTCCCTTGCGCGTAACTATATAATGCGTAATGCGGTCGAGCAAGGGAGCTTTGCTCTTCATACTTTCACGAAAGCGAATCTCAAACTCATCAAGTTCCTTCGCTATCGGTTTCTTTATTTCATCTAAATTCAGCGACATAACTTAGGCGAATGTAAAAGTTAAAAGCAAAAGACATTGGCACGAGCTGGCGCAGATGAAACGGATTTACATGAATTTTAAATCCGTGTTAATCTGTCCAAATCGGTGTTATCTGTGTGCTGATGTATTTTATGTTTGTGATATTTATGAGCAACGAAATAAAAATTGGTGGAGTAACAGAACACTTCAACCTTCCTTGGAATTTAGCGGTGGAGCAAAATAAATTTCAACAGGCCGGAGTAGATTTAACCTGGAAATTTTTTCCGGGCGGCACCGGTGTAATGACCGAAGCCCTCCACACCGGTGAGCTAGACCTCGCCATTCTACTTACCGAAGGTTTTATTTCGGCAGCGGCAAAAGGCTTGCAGGCAAAAATTGTAAAAGAGTACATTACCTCTCCGCTCGGCTGGGGCATTTTTACTGGTAATAAATCGCAGTACTATTCCGTTTACAATCGCCAACCTAAAAAATATGCCATCAGCAAACTAGGTTCGGGTTCGCACTTAATGGCCATGATACATGCCGAGCAGCGAGGAGAAAAAATAGGTGTCGAAGATTTAATTGAAGTAAAAAGTATTGATGGAGCAATGGATTCGCTCACCCAAAACGAATCGCAGATTTTTTATTGGGAAAAACACACTACTAAACCTTTTGTAGAAAACGGAACTGTTAGAATGATTGGCGAGTTCAGCGCACCATGGAGCAGCTTTTTAATTGTAGCCAGCGATGCAGCGCTAAAAACAAAACGAGCTGCTATAAGCAAAGTGCTGGAAGTAATAAATACCGAAAGTGAAAATTTTGTAGAATCACAACACTCTGTTACTTTGTTGATGGAACGCTTCAAGATGAGCGAACGCGATACTAGGACTTGGCTCAATTCCACAGTTTGGAGCGCTGACTATTCTGTTCGATTACAAGGTCTTGAAAATGCTAAACAGGCTTTGGTAAAAATTGGAAGTGTAAGTGCTGATTTGGATGTTACCGATTTATGCGATACCATTATGACTTTGACTTAAATTGCTCAATTCAGCAACATATTATCAATCAACCTTACTCTGCCAATTTTAGCGGCAACAAGAGCCACCAACTTTAACTTTGAAGTTTGAACTTTGAAGTTTGAAGTTTCATCTGCCTTTTCAAGTGTTTGGGCATTGCGTATTTCAAAATACTCCAACTCTATTTCTTTAAATCCCATCAATCGTTTTCTTCCTGCTTTTGCAATACTTCCTAATTCTGATTTCTGATTTCTGATTTCCGATTTCACTTTTTTCAAAGTTTTCGAAATCTCAACCGCCAGTTTTCTCGCAGCCAAATCTAACCGCACATTGCGCGAACTCATTGCCAAACCGTCCTTTTCGCGCATGGTTGCTACGATTATAAGTTCCGTTCTTAGTTTCCGCTTCTTTATTAAGTGATTAACTATTAACTGTTGCTGAAAATCTTTCTGTCCCATGTAAAGTTTATCGGGCGTTACAATTCTTAAAAGTTTCTCTACCACTTGCGTCATTCCCGCAAAATGCCCGGGGCGGTGTTCTCCTTCCAATGTTTCAGCAACAAAACCAAAGTTGATTTCTTTTGCATTGGTAAAACCATCAGGATACATTTCTTTAACCGAAGGCAGAAAAAGCACATCGCAGCCTGCATCGTTCAGCATTTCTATATCTGTGGTAATAGTATTGGGATATCTGTCAAAATCGGTCTTGTCGTTAAACTGGGTAGGATTCACAAAAATGCTGCAAATGGTCAATTTGCACTCCTTTTTGCTGCGTTTTATTAATGAAAGGTGGCCTTGGTGCAAAGCCCCCATAGTAGGCACAAAACCTTGCACTTTCAGCTTATTATCAGCGTTTTGAAGGTATTTTTGAATGGCTTTGATTTGCTTAAAAATCAGCATAAATAAGATAGCTTAACAGTTTTGAGTGCCGTAGTTTTGGGTTTATACGGTATTTTATTATTATCTTTGCAGTCCGTTAAATTTCTTCACTCTCTCAATCTAAATCAAATCAATAATATGGAAAAAAAGAGAATTCTAATTATTACGCAGGAGATGGATCCCTATTTGGCATTAACCGAAGCTTCGAAAATTGCCAACGAATTGCCAAAATACATGCAGGATAAAGGCTTGGAAATACGCGTGCTAATGCCAAAATTCGGCACTATCAACGAAAGAAGACATCGTTTGCACGAAGTAGTTCGCCTTTCAGGTATCAATGTAATTATCAATGATGAAGATTATCCATTAGTAATTAAAGTGGCTTCTTTACCGGGAGCGCGTTTACAGGTTTATTTCTTGGACAACGAAGATTTTTTCAAGCGTAAACTGGTTTTTCATGACGAGAACAACAAGTTCTTTGACGATAACAGCGACCGTATGATTTTCTTCTGCAAGGGTGCTTTAGAAACTGTTCGTAAATTTGGTTGGGCACCGGATATCATCCATTGCTTTGGCTGGATGACCAGTTTGATTCCAATGTATTTGAAAACTACTTATAAGGACGACCCAATTTTCACTAACACCAAGGTTGTTTATTCGGTAGCTAAGAATGAATTTAAAGATAAGCTTAAGAAAGACTTTATGGTTAAAGTGGCTATCAGCGAAGATATTCAGAAGAAGCACTTGGAATTTTTCAAAGATGGCGATAATACTAGTTTGAATATTGGCGGTGTGCAATTTGCCGATGGTTTAGTAGTGGGCGATGCATTGGATGCCAAAGTTACCAGCCATTTAAAAAAATCGAAAGGCAAGAAAGTATTGAATATGCATAGTAACGAAGAAGACCCGTTGAATATGCTGAATAACTTCTACCAAAATATATTGGCTAACTAAGCGTTTGAGGTGATTATTCTTTTATTTGTGCGCCTTAACCGAACTTGAAATTGAAAAATAGATTCACCTTTTTAATAGCACCGGCAGTTCTCTGCTGGTGCTTATTTTATTTACAGAGTTGTAAAGAGCCGTTGATTGAAGACAGCAACCTGTTAACTACAGATGACAATTTGAATTTGGCAAAAGATACGCTATCGGTAAAAGTTTTTTATGAGTTTGAAAAACCGCTTACATCA
>CAMBIM010000011.1 GCA_945867505.1 Chitinophaga pinensis | reverse complement strand
TTTTATTGAGGAGGAATTGCAGTTTTTAGATACCACTATTTATACCGATAACCCCAACGCCAGCTTTTTAAAAGAAGCAGAGTTGAACGGATTGAGCGATTACTATCAGTATGTATTAAATGAACTATTGCGCTTTAGAGATGCCAAAGCCAGAAGCGCCAACAAGCCCCCGGCATGGATTATACCTAATGATACCGTAAGAGATATTGCCTTTGGCAAATTAACTATCGAATCGTTTTTACAACAGAGCGGAATATACCCGGGTATTAAAAATCCAAAGTTTAAAACAGAGTTTCTAGCCGAGTTTGAAACTATAAAAAACATCGCTAAAGACTTTTCGAGGCAGCCCAAAAACAGAACCTGGTTGACCGAAGAAGAGAAACAGGAAAAACTAAAACAGAAGGAGGAGAACGAAAAAATAAGAGAACTGAAGTTTAAACCCATTCAACTTCATCTTGAAAGCATCTACGGCACTTTTGCCGCTAAATATATTTTGGGCGATGGGGTAGTAGGCAGAATAATTAAAGGTGAAAGCAAAGTAGTTGACATAAAAGAGGCTTACCGCAAACAGGTAATTTCAAAGGCAGCAGCTGATTTAGATATTGATATAGCTAAATATCTATAATCGAACACCAGCCATTATTGTCTAACCAAACAAACAGGTTAAGGTTGTTTATTACAAAAGTGTGCTAAAGAGTAGTGTAAATTGGAATAATTCCTTTTTTATTGCGTGTTGCTTTGTAAAGCTCTTAATTAACAAATGCCCTCAATAAAGTATTTTGTATTGCTTCTAGCCTGTTTGTTTTTTACAACAGCAAAATCGTCTAACGATACGCTGTTTGTAGAAGATTATAAAGATGTTCGTTATCTGCGCTATAAAGATTCTTTAGATGCCTACCAGATTGGCTATTCGGTTGCCAAAAATATTAGTGATACACTTAAAAGTATGTATGGCAACACATCCTTGGACGGTTACTTTTTAAGTAAATACAGCACTGATATAGATGCCTCTTCTAATGGTTACATTTTCGATTATCAGGAAAACGTAACGGTAGAAATTGGTCACGTAAATGTTGAATACAAACGGATGCGCAATGATTCTACTTTCCCATGGGCGTTTTTAGAGAACCAGTATAAGCGATTAAACAATATTAAAATTCAACCCTGTGGCATTATGACAGGGGCAGAACTACCCACTGTATACGTATATCCCAAGCCAAAAACACCTGTTATTTTTAAAATTGTAAAACGGTTTACAGTAGTTGGTCAAACCATCAAATTCCGTATTACCAATGGCGGCAAAACCAAAACGCCATACATCGAAAAAGTATATTATATAGAAGATGCACGCAAGCATCAGATAATAGATAGCATTGAAAAGCTGGACCCTGTTTTTCATAGGCATTTAGATTTTTAGGTGCAGGTATACTAATAATCTCCATTTTAATCCATCATCAAGTAGTTTTTCTTCTGGTCGTTTTTTGCTTTCGCATATCCGTTTACTTTTGCGCGCGCTTTACCAATACCTATTTATAAATGAACGATGGTAGTTTATCTCAAAAAAGAAAACGGAGGTCTGAAAAGACTCAACAGCCCCGAGAAGGGATGCTGGATTCATCTGTATGGCCCCTTCGGCACTGAAGAAACCCAAAAGCTAAGTGAACAGCTTTCGGTAGACATTGATTTTATCTCCGACTCCCTTGATATTGACGAACGCTCTCGCTACGAAAGCGAAGATGGTGTTGATTTAATTGTATTAAAAACACCCCTGCCAAACGATGGCATTTCTGATATTGAAGCCAGTTATATTACTATTCCCATTGGCATTATCCGCACAGCAGATAATTTGATTACCGTGAGTGCCTACAAGAATGATGTAATTGAGTTCTTTCTGAACACACCGCCAAAGAACTTTAATCCTGAAGACGTAGAAGGAACTATTCTTTCCATCTTTGAAAGAAACGTAACCATGTTTCAGCAGTATTTAAAGAACATCAACAACGAGCGTTATGCTTATGAAAAGGCGTTGTATAAATCATCCAGCAACGATGATTTAACTAAGTTGCTGAACATACAAAAAAGCTTAATCTACTTTGTAACCAATCTGCGCTTTAACGATTTGCTGTTGCTCAAAATTCAGCGTAGCAATTTCTTAAAGATAAAAGACGAAGAGAAGCTGGATACGCTTGCCGATATTATTATAGAAAACCAGCAGGCCTTATCCATGAGCGAAATGTATTCCGACATTTTAAACGGAACGATGGATGCTTTTGCTTCTATTATTTCGAACAACCTGAACGAAATAATGAAGCGGTTAACATCGGTAACCATCTTGCTTACCGTGCCTATGCTCATTGCAAGTTTCTTTGGCATGAACGTAAACCTACCGGGCGAAAGCCATCCTTACGCATTTGTGTTTGTGTTTGGTATTTGCATTTTAATATCCGGCTTAATGGGGGCTTACTTTGTAAAGAAGAAATGGTTTTAGTCTATTAATTCTTTTATTCTACCTTCGGTATATGCATCAATACTTAGCAGAAATTACTTTACCGGTTAATGCCTCGGCAGATTATATGCACCTTATTCCACAACAACGGGCGTTTATTGAAAGTATGTTTAAGCTTGGAAAAATTACCAGCTATGCTTTGGCACTCGATCGGTCTAAAATTTGGGCTACGTTTTTTACAAATACACCCGAAGATGCGGAGAAGATTATTCAAAAGTTTCCAATAGCTGAATACATCAGCTATACCATACACGAACTTGCTTTTATGAATAGCATGAGTACTATGGTGCCGGCTGTTAGTTTGAATTGAGTTTGTTGCCGCGCAAAAACTCTTCTACGCTCATTTTCTTTTTCCCTTCTAACTGACATTCTTTTACTTCAATCATTCCATTGCTGCAACGGAAACGAAGAAAAGTTTTGCCATCGGTTATATAACTCGAACCCTCCGCAGAGTCTCCGCTGCGGGACTCCACAGAATGAATTTTCTCCGCGCGATAAATCTTAAACACCTTCCCCTCTAACAAAGTATACGCAGCGGGATATGGACTTAGTCCGCGAATGAAGTTGTGGTTATAGTCCACATCTTTACTCCAATCTATCTTACAAGTTTCTTTAAAAATTTTGGGTGCGTGTTGAATGTCGGTAATATGGTCTTGCGGTATTTGCGGATAGTTGCCATCCGCAATGGCATCTACTGTTTTACCAAGCACGATTGCGCCAAGCTGCATTAACTCCGCATATAGTTCGCCCACATTCTCATCTTCCCGAATCGCAATCTTTTCCTGAAATATGATTTTGCCGGTATCAATTTCCTGCTGAATAAAGAATGTGCTTACACCGGTTTCCTTTTCACCATTTATAACAGCCCAGTTAATAGGAGCGGCTCCGCGATATTGCGGTAGCAATGAAGCGTGAAGATTAATAGTTCCCATTGGTGGCATACTCCAAACTACTTCAGGCAACATGCGAAAAGCAACCACCACAAACAAATCGGCATTCAATGCTTTTAGCTCTGCCAGAAATGTTTCATTCTTTAACTTCTCCGGTTGCAGAATATGTAGTGAATGTTGTTTTGCGCATTTCTTTACATCGCTTTCCATCAATTGCATTCCTCTGCCTGCCGGTTTATCGGGCGCAGTAATTACGCCAACTACTTCATGTGTTGAATTAACCAGCACTTCTAACATAGGCACAGCAAACTCCGGGGTGCCCATAAAAACTATTTTCAACTTCTTCATCATTCAAAATCTTTATACAGTAGATACTTCTTTCTTTTTGTCTTGTAATCATCTAAACCGTTCTTCCAACTTGCTTTAATTTCTGTTTCTGTTTTGTGAGCAATAATCTGCTTGCGCAACTCATCTGTTCCTGACAGTTTATCAAAGAAGAGATTTGGCAGAAAGTATTTTGCCGTGTCAGAAAAGACAGCATATGTTTTTGTCAGGTAAGAAAGATTGATTTCTGCTTTATCGGTATTTACATTTCGCAAATCAAAACCATAACAAACCTTGTTTAAATGCGGTGGAGTCTTTGCACCCGGTTTACTTTGCGGTGTAAAAGAATAACTACGAATACTTATTTGCGGAGCACCTACTACCTGAAACGGATAATCGGTTCCTCTTCCTACCGAAACATCAGTTCCTTCAAAGTAACAGATGGAAGGGTAGTTATATATCGCTACATCGTTCGGTAAATTAGGTGAAGGTTTAGCCGGTATACTATAGCGCATAGTGTGGTTGTAGTTTAAGCATTCCACTACTTTTAAATTGCATTGCATACCGTTTGGCAACCATTTCTCACCATTTACCATTTGCGCATATTCGCCTACTGTTAAACCATGCACCACAGGTATAGGGTCAACACCTACAAACGATTGAAATTTCTTTTCCAACACCGGACCATCTACATACCAGCCGTTAGGGTTTGGTCTATCGAGCACGATGAGTTGTTTGTTGTTCTCTTCACAGGTTTCCATTAAGTAATGCAGCGATGAAATAAACGTATAGAAACGCACGCCTACATCCTGTATATCGAAAATCATCACATCCACATCTTTCAAATCCTGTGCAGAAGGTTTTTTCTTACCGCCATACAACGAGATGATTTTGATTTTGGTTTTAGCATCCACACTATCGCGCACATGCTCGCCTGCATCGGCACTTCCTCTAAAGCCATGCTCCGGTGCAAATATCTTTTTGATGTTGATGTGATAAGCCAACAAAGTATCTACTAAATGCGTTCCGCCCACCATTGCCGTTTGGTTAACCAGCAACGCCACGTTCTTATCTTTTAATAACGGGAGAAGAATATCTAAACGTTCGGCACCGGTGGTGATACCTATTGCGGGTCTATTATTTATTGTTTGGGGTTGCGATACACTGGTGGCTGATTGCGAATTACAGGAGTTGAACAGAAACAAACAGAAAAAAGAGATTGTCAATTTTATTTTTGTCATTAATACAAACATTCAACTTTAAATACTAATCTCAAACTTAAACGCGCGGTAACTGTAAACCACCCACTGTCAACTTGAACTTAGAACTATTCATTGTCCGCAAAATTGCTTTTAGCAGCCGAAAGAGTTTTTCCGCTTTCATTATCCGTATTGCTATTGCGGCTGTCGCCTTGAGTTTAAGCACCATGATAATTACCACCAGCATGGTGAACGGTTTTCAAAAAGAAATACGCAATAAAGTATTGAGCTTTTGGAGCCATCTGGAAATTGTTCCCTTCTCGCTAAGTAATTCGCTGCAGGAAGAAGGCGTTTACCGCTATCAGGATTTTTATACCGATAAAAAAATAATACCCGAAGCGCAGCACATACAGGTAACCGCACTTAAAGGCGGACTGCTTAAAACCAACGATGATTTTGAAGGCATTGTATTGAAAGGTGTGGGCGATGATTTTGCGTGGAAGAACATGCTGCCGTATTTAAAGCAAGGCGATAAAATAAATGTAGGTGAAGAAAACTTGCAGCAACAGATTCTGATTTCAAAAGCTACTGCCGATAGACTGCTGCTGAAGTTGGGAGATAAAGTGATTGTATCTTTTATGGGCAGAAGCATTCGCAACCGTCCGTTTAAGGTGCGCGGTATTTTTGAAACCGGCATGGAAGAGTTTGATAAGAAATATGCCATGGTAGATATTGGCGTAATTCAAGAACTGAATAATTGGGGCAAAGATACCGTAGGTGGTTTTGAAGTTTTTCTGCAACAGGAGAATCTGTTTAAAGACCGCGGACGTTCTTATTTCTTAACCCTTTTCGGTGGTTTATTAAGCGATGAAAAGTTTGATGAACTAAAGCGCGACCCGCTCGAAAACATTGGCGAGCAGGTTTACTCGCGCATGAACAATCCGCAGTTGGATGTGCAAACCATCAAAAGCATAAGCCCAGGCATATTCGATTGGTTGGATTTGCAAACTATGAACGAGCTCATCATTCTCTCGCTCATGATTATTGTAGCCGCTATTAATATGATTACCGCTTTGCTCATTCTTATTCTGGAGCGCACGAATATGATTGGCATTATGAAAGCTCTGGGTGCCGATAATGTTTCTATCCGCAGAATATTTCTTTACTACAGTGCTGTAATTATTGGCACCGGTTTACTGGCGGGCAATGTGTTTGGCATTGGCTTGTGTTTGCTGCAAAAGTATTTTCATCTCATCACTCTACCACAAGAGAGTTACTATCTCTCTTACGCACCGGTAGATATTAGCTGGACCTGGATTGCCATGCTGAACATCGGCACCATCACCTTTACGTTGTTGTTGTTGTTTATTCCTTCTACGTTGGTATCAAAAATATCTCCGGTAAAGGCAATTAGGTTTGAGTAACCCCCCTAACACACTAAAGAGGCTTTATAGCCATTGTCAATCGCTTTCGTAAATTCGCTATTCATTGCATTCATCACTTTAAATAAAATTTCTCTTTGACTTTCGCAGACCTCAACTTTGAACCCACTTTAATGGAAGGCTTATCTTCTATGGGTTTTAAAAATCCAACTCCTATACAAGAACAAGCCATTCCGGTTATTATGAGCAAGGCAGATTTAATTGCCTGCGCACAAACCGGTACCGGTAAAACAGCAGCCTATTTACTTCCATCTATTAACGATGTGGTAAAGAACCCGGGCGATTATGTGCACACGCTAATTGTTGTTCCTACCCGTGAGCTTGCCATTCAAATTGACGAAGCCCTTCAGGGCTTTGCCTACTTTGCCGATGTTAGCCACATCTCTATTTTTGGAGGCACCGGTGGTATCAACTTTGAACAGGAGAAGAAGGCACTTACACAAGGCGCTAACATTATCATTGCAACACCAGGCAGATTGCTGGCGCACTTAAACATGGGCTATGCGCGTTTCGATAAACTTCAACACTTAATTCTTGATGAAGCCGACCGTATGCTCGATATGGGTTTTAGCGATGACCTGAACAAGATTATCAGTTACTTACCCAAGCAGCGCCAAACGCTAATGTTCTCGGCTACTATGCCGCTAAAGATTCGCGAACTGGCAAAGAAGACCTTGAAGGAGAATCCGGCACAAATAAATATTGCTGTATCTAAGCCTGCCGAAGGAGTTACGCAAGGGGCATATGTGGTTTATGATGCGCAGAAGATGGAATTGCTGAAAGGCATTTTGAATGAAAAGAAGGATCTTTCAAGTATGCTTATCTTTTCTTCTACTAAGGATAAAGTAAAGCAACTGGACCGCGAGTTAAAGCGTATGCGCTTTAACATTGCTGCTATTCATTCCGATTTAGAACAGGACGAACGCAACGAAGTGCTTCGCAGTTTCAAGAACAAAACACTACAGGTATTGGTAGCTACCGATATTCTTTCGCGCGGTATCGATATTGATTCTATAGGTCTTGTTATCAATTACGATGTTCCCCGCGATGCGGAAGATTATATACACCGCGTAGGAAGAACTGCAAGAGCAGAAACCACTGGCACGGCTCTTACCTTTGTAAACCCTGAAGACCAACGCAAGTTCCAACGCATTGAACAGTTGATTGGTTCTGAAATAAACAAAATGCCCATTCCCGAAAAGCTTGGAGCCGGTCCCGAATACAATCCTGCAAAGAATGCCGAAAGAGGAGGCAAGCCTAAGTTTGGTGGCGGTGGTGGTGGTAAGAAGTTTGGCAACAAGCCAAAGTTCGGAGGACACAAAAAGGGATAAAATATCTGCGCATTAAGCGCAATTCTTTCTCTTTTTTATATTCATTACATGAACGAAAAGCTCCTGCATTTCATCTGGAAGTTTCGGCTGTTTGAGCAAAATAATCTTTGCACTACGGCAGGCGAGAAGATAGAAATTGTTCATCAAGGAACGTACAATACCGATTCCGGTGCCGATTTTCAGAACGCTAAAATCAGAGTAGGCAATACACTCTGGGCGGGCAATATTGAAATACACATTCACTCAAAAGACTGGTTTGCGCATAAGCACGAACAGGATGCTGCTTACAGCAATGTTATACTGCATGTGGTTTACGAAAGCGGCAATAAAATTGCTACCCGCAAAACCGGTGAAGCAATTCCTACGCTGGAACTGAAGAGCCTTATAAACGCCAACACTCTTTACCGGTACGAAGTATTAGAAAAACGCAAAGCCTGGATACCGTGTGCTAAGTTCTTTAAAGATGTGGATGAGTTTACTGTCAAAAATTTTCTTGAGCGTTTATTGATTGAACGCCTGGAAAATAAAGTAGAGCAAATCAATTTATTGTTGGCAGAATCTGAAAATAATTGGGAGAATGTAATGTTTCAGATGATTGGAAGATACTTTGGAGCAAGCATCAATAAAGAGCCATTCTTTCTGCTGGCTAAATCGCTACCCGTTAAAGTTTTGGCAAAGCACCAAAACAATTTATTGCAAATGGAAGCCTTGCTGTTTGGGCAGGCAGGTTTTTTAGAAGAGAAGATGGATGATGAATACCCGAATCAATTGCGCAAAGAATATTTCTATTTAAAGCGATTGCATCAACTTCAACCGTTAAAGAAAGAAGTTTGGAAATTTCTGCGTTTGCGTCCTTCTAATTTTCCTACACTACGCTTAGCACAACTTGCTGCGCTTATGAATAAAGAAGTAAAACTATTTTCCAAACTTATTGAGGCGAAGAACACAAAAGCTATTCATCAATTGTTTGAAGTAGAAGTTTCTACTTATTGGCAGGAGCATTATCAGTTTGATAAGCCATCCAAGAAAGTAAACTCTCATTTGGGTGGTGTGATGAAAAACATCTTGCTCATTAATGCCGTAGCTCCTATATTGTTTGCTAATGGCAAATACAAAGACAATGAAAACTATTGCGATAAAGCAGTTGCCTTGTTAGAACAATGCGAGGCTGAAAGCAATGCCATCATCACCGGTTGGCAGAAGTTAAGTTTGTCTGCTGCCAATGCTTACGAAACACAAGCCATGCTGCAATTGAAAAATGAATACTGCGATAAGTTTAACTGTTTGAACTGCGCCATCGGAACAAAGATTTTGAAATGAAAATATTTTTATCTTCATCAAACAAAACCAAACACTATGCCTTTTGAATCATTCAAGTTTGCCATAGAACAAAATGTATTTGGCGTTTGCGAGCGGATAGGAGAGCGGTTGAAAATGCCTGCCAAAGACATTCGTATGTTTTTCATTTACGCCAGCTGCATGACTATCGGTTCTCCTGTTATTATCTATATGATTCTCGCCTTCTGGATTCGCATGAAAGATTATGTGCGCGGAAAGAGAAGTGCCGTTTGGGATTTTTAGAAACAGATGCAAGTCATAAAATATTACACACAAGATTTGTGAAGCCCTTTGAAGTTTTCAAAGGGTTTTCTTTTTTGCGGTTACTTTTGAAGGCAATAAATCTTTAACCCCAAGCGTTTCATAGCTAATGAGAAAACTTCTTGCCGTCTTTCTTCTGCTTACTATAACCATCATTTCTTTTTCGCAGCAACCGGTTGGTAAAAGCCGCAGTAAGAAACCGGTGGCTAACCCCGAATTGAGTAAAGCCGATTTGCAAAAGATGAAGCTGATTGAAGATTCGCTTCATCTGCTCTGTGTTCAGTTTACTACCGATACGGTTATTGAAACGCGTATAAAAGCCTGTTATGCTTTTATACCTAAACTGGTAAGCGCGCTTAAACTCAACAATTCTTTTTACCATCATTTCGATTCGCTGGAAACGGTTTCGCAGATTTATCCGCGCGATAGTTCGTTCCGCATTCTTACCTGGCAATTGGTTTTGCCTAAAGGGCAGTTCCGGTATTATGGAGTAATGCAAATGAAGAGTGGCAAGCTTAAAATGTTCCCTCTTCGCGACTATAGCGATACCATGCAATACCAAACCCAGCAACAAACCACTAACGATAACTGGTATGGTGCGCTTTATTACAATGTGATAGAGCAACAGGTGAATAAGCAACCGGTTTATACGCTCTTTGGTTTTGAAGCTGCCGACTACATCACCCGCAGAAAAGTAGTGGAGATACTCACTTTTGATAAAACCGGTAAACCGCATTTTGGTGCACCTTTGTTTCAGTTTAAATATGATAGCACACACGTTAAACTGCTGGATACCATGAGCCGCTTTTTTATAGAATACAAATACTCGGCACCAACAGTATTGAACTACGATGCGCAACTGCAAATGATAGTGTTTGACCATGTTGCTCCGCCCAATGAAAAAGCGAAGGGCGCCACGTTCAGTTACGTGCCCGATGGAACTTACGAAGGTTTTCTATGGACAAAAGACCACTGGCAATGGGTAGAGAAAGTATTTACGTTTAGCATTGGCGAAAACGATAATCCTCCCATTCCTCAACCTTTGTTTGGGCAACCAAGCCGCCAACCGGAGTTACCTAAAGAAGTAAGCCCGCGATAAACGTATTCGGGTTACCCTTACTCTCCCGGATGATAAATGCGTTCTGCATGTTTGTATGCCCATTCCTTGCTCAAACTCTCTTCTTTGGTTTGGTTGTTTACGTAAAGCTGCATTTGGTCGGTAAAATGTTTAGCCCCTGGTGTATTGCTGCTGCCGTAGCAAATAATACTGCGTAGGTCGGGCAAGCTGCCGTCTTTCTTAAACTTACTGAGCAGGATATAACTTTCGCCAGATGTCATTCTTCGCTGACCTTTGCCATAAGGATCGCCATACTTGGCGGCAAACATATCGGGTCCGCCACTGGTGGGCAGGTTTACATCGCCCCTTTGATGGCGTTGGAATTCGCCCAGCGGAACGTTTAGTTTACCAAAGTCGGTAAGCATTTCTTTTTTGGCTCTGCGCACCCCATCGGCAAAGTATTCAATCTTATAGGAGGGGTCAGCTTTAAACTTCTTTTCTATTTCATCATTAATGGCAAAGTAAGTTCCGTAAATCCATTTGTAAACCAGCGTGGCGTTGGTGTCAGCAATATCACCACTGCGGTTAATGCTCCAAGCCTTCATTACATCAATGGCATCTGCAATGTCTGGATACTTCTTTTCATCTAAATGGAATGCTTCTTCTAAATCAAAACTCTTAAAAGGTGCGGTAACCGTTTGCGGATAATGCGCATCGTATTTTATTTCCAGAAAATCATCCCACGTTAGCTTTCTGTTTTTCTTTTTCTCCATCATCTCATAAAAGCGAAGGCTGCGGTTTGTTTGCCAAAGCGCAAAGCCGCTGTTCTTCTGGCAGTCCAATTGCTGCGGGTTTTCTTCTTTGTCCGTCATGCTGTAAGAATTATTGTTTACCTGAAACAATTAACCGCATTTTGGGTTCAATACATGCGGTAATGAATCGTGCGAAAGAAAGTTTGTCCATAAAGTTTTTTGTGTATTACCAGGCACGGTGCTGTTCCAATCGTAACCATCGGTACGCACCGGCATGGCTCCGTTGCTTACACAGTAGATAGTATCAAACCTATCAGCATAGGTTACATATTGATTAATGATGCCCTTTATATCTAACGCCTGACGGAACTCGGTGTAGTTGCGCGCCTTGTTCATTTTATACCATTCTTCCACGCTCTTCACCGTCATGTTAGATGCGAGGCGAATGGCAAACATTCCTTTCTTGTTTACATACGTAGCCCCATACATACTCCACCATTTCTTCTTACCAATAGTTAGAATAAACTTATGCTTATCGCGATGCTTGGCCAGGTTAACGGTAAGCTTGGCGCGGCTCTTTTCAAGCTTATTAGAAACACCATCTACCAGATAATGATTCTTCTTTTTCGGATCCGGTTCTAATTGATAAATATCAATAGCATCGAAGTAATTAGTAGTGTGCGCCCATCCTAAGTTCTCATTAGTACCATGAAAGATAGAAACCGCTCCATGAAAAGTAGCGCCCAGAATGTTCAAGCCTTCATCGCTATGCAGGTGTGCCTCGTACCAACTCATAGGCCCTTCTAAAGGTTGATGCGCATTGCAATCCAGATACACATTGCCATCGGCAGTAATGTTAGAGTTCATGGCAAGGGCATTAGAGCCGCGTGCATCTTTGTTGTATTCAATGGTTGGCATACTTTCACCCACTACACTTTTAATGGCACCATCCACACCGGTCATTAAAGCCATGGAGAGCATGTAGCCGGCAATAAAATCGGTAGGGCGAATGGGCAATAAACTTTTAAAGAAAAGCCTGTCGGGATTCTTCTTTGCCCAATCGTTACCGGCTGCAGCACCCGCTTCCAGCAGCTTTCTTGTTTCGGGCGATAAATCGTTGTAATGTTTTTCAATAAAATCAGGCACGCCCAATAGCTGAACGGCATAATCAATCTTGGCGCCTTCAATACCCATAGTTAAACCCAGTTTGCCTCTTGCTAAAAGCAAACCCCATTGCACGGTGGTGTAATCGTCTTCGCAGGCAGCATATACTAAACCATAAGAACAATCGGCATCGGTCTTGCCAAAGATGTGCGGCACTCCAAAGCTATCGCGCACTATTTCTACATGGTAGTTTGGGTTTACTTGCGCGAAAAGGGAAGAAGAGATGAAAAATAAAACACAGACGAACAAAAGTTTTTTCATGTGGGTAGGTTGATTGTTTTGAAGAATTAGACGAATGTAAAAGACAGAACAGATATTAAAGAAAAAGGAGAGGAAATATTTTTTGTTCTAAAACCTGTCATACCCTTGAGACGGACTGATCTATAACTTCTTTCTAAATCAACTATCCCGACCATAGCAGAATCTCCAACTCGGCAATCTGTGGCTTCTTAATTTGAGCATCTAAACTACATCCCCCCCATTCCCCATTTCACCGCCCGATTTCCGCATTTGGTCGAAATGCCTTGTGTTTTAGCTAAAAAGGCGCGTAAACAAAGGCATGAATGCAATATTTATAATCTTTTGGGTGGTTTTGATGGCGCTGCTTACGATAAACGTGTTGTATGTTTTTGTGTTTTCGGTGGCGGGTATGCTGCCTAAACGCAAACAGGTGGCGGCAGGTATTCAAAAGCATATACCGCCAACGCTGGAGGAATGTAATACCTGCTTGATGAAAAAAGATTTACCCGGTTTGGCATCTGCTATTCATAAACTCAAAAACTCCCTGTTGCTTATAGGGTTGGATGTATTAAAGCCTGAATTGAATTTGTTGGAGGAAAAAGCACGAGCCGGAAAGTCTGATAAACGTTTTGCACCTGCCTTAGCTCATATTATAAACATTTGGAGCAAAGCGAAAGCGGAATTACTTTTAGTAAAGTAAGAAGAGCGGATGTTATCTCTAGAGGGCAATTAACTTAGAATCCAAACGAAAACGATTCAAACGAAATCCGTTCTTCTTGATAGCCTTTGGTGTAATGCAAATTACATTCTTTCTCAAAATGGTCTAAAACCCCTGATGTAGGAAATGGAAACGGCTGATTGTAGGAGCCAGTTAAATAATCTTTGCGTCCTTTTTCGTAATAAAACTCGCAATATGTTTGTGCTTCGGTATTTACCATAAAACTTTATTCTCTGGTTAATGGGCACATATTAGTTATATGCTTATATTTCAATACGCAGGTTGTTTAAAATGGTTTCACACAATAGCCCATTTGTTTTAAAATTATGGGAACTATTTTATCAATATCTATATTCTGCCAAAAATCTCCTCTAACAGTTTATTCTGCGTTACTATATTAGCGCGCTCAAAACAAACAATAGCTATGAAAAAACTACTCCCGCTCATTTTTGCTGCCACTCTTTTCTTTACGGCTTGTAAGAACAATTCTGCGCCTACCGTTGATGCTGAATTTGAAAAGCAATTGCAAGAGAAATTTATTAACGCTAAAGAAGGTGATGTAATTGAACTACCGGAAGGAACGTTTACTCTTAACCGTTCGTTGATTTTAGATGGCGTTAAAAACGTAACCATTAAGGGTAAGGGAATGGATAAAACTATTCTTTCTTTTAAGGGGCAAAAAGACGGTGCAGAAGGCTTGAGGATTACTGCCGATGGTATTGTAATGGAAGATTTTGCTGTAATAGATGCCAAAGGCGATTGCATTAAAGTGCAGGATGCTACTGGTGTAACTTTTCGCAGAATGAAGGTGGGTTGGACAAGCCTACACGATACTAAGAATGGTTCTTATTCCACCTATCCTGTTGGTTGCACTAATGTTATAATTGAAGAGTGCGATGTGTTTGGCAGCAGCGATGCAGGAATTTATGTGGGTCAATCAAAAAATATCATCATTAGAAAAAACAACGTGCACGATAACGTAGCCGGTATTGAAATTGAAAACAGCACCGATGCCGATGTTTTCGATAATGTATCTACCAACAACACCGGGGGCGTATTGGTTTTTGATTTGCCCGATCTGCAAAAGAAAAACGGAAGCCGTTGCCGCGTTTATAACAACAAAATAATAAACAACAACGTGCCTAACTTTGGGGTAAAGGGAACTACGGTGGGTGAAATACCTGCAGGAACCGGCATTATTGTAATGGCTACTAACCAATGCGAAGTATTCAACAACGAAATAGGCGGCAACAACACGGTAAGTGTGGCTGTGGTTAGTTATATGGCGTTGAACAAACCTTTTAAAGACACCATTTACGACCCATATTGCGGTGGAATTTTTGTGAACGATAATAAAATTGCACGCGGCAGTGGCGGCACGGACCAAAGCGTAGTGTTTGGTAAAATGTTTGCTGCCATGTTTGGCGATAAAGTGCCTGATGTAGTATTTGACGGTTTTGTAAACCCGGCTTATAAAAATGCAGATGGTTCAATTAAAGAAGACCAGAAAATCTGCATCCGCAACAATGGCGATATTACTTTCAGCAATATGGATTTGGCTAATAAAGGGCAAAACCGCAACAGCGATATTTCTAAGTTTGATTGCAGCACTCCTGCTTTAAACGAAGTAAAGCTGATTCAATAATGACTAAACTCATTTTCTGATTTTTGAAAAAGGTTGCCGGTAATTCCGGCAACCTTTTTTATTTACAATTGTTTTGAATCAAATTAGCCGCGCAAATTTTAAATTATGAAACCACTCCTTCGTTTTTCATTATTGTTCGTTCTTCCTGCCCTGTTTATTTTTTACATGGTAAGTTGTAATCTCAAAAAATCTTCGTTGGTAGCTTTAGATGTGGCGGCTAAGCCTTTCGAAAAACTATCGGACTATAATTTTTTTGCGGGGGTGATGAATGAACTTAAACCTAACGAACGGGTGCTGCCTTACGATTTAATTACTCCGCTCTTTACTGATTATGCGCATAAGGCGCGCTTCGTATATGTGCCCGAAGGCAAACATGCAGAGTATGATACCACACAGGTGCTGCAACTACCGGTGGGTTCCTGCTTAATCAAGAATTTTTATTACCCCGAAGATTTTAGAGTTAAAGGCGGCAAGCGCAGAATTATGGAAACCCGTTTGCTGGTTCACCGCGATAACGCCTGGGAAGCCCTGGATTATATCTGGAACGATGAGCAAACCGATGCCCAATTAGAAAATGCAGGAGATATAAAGGATATCAGCTGGATACACTACGATGGCAAAGCCCGCAAAGCCGATTACATCATCCCCAACAAAAACCAATGCAAGGGCTGCCACTGGCACAACGGAACCAATATAGTACCCATTGGGCCTAAAGTGCGAAACCTTAACCGCAACTACGATTATGCCGATGGCACCGAAAACCAATTGGTGCGCTGGCAAAAAATGGGTTTTGTAACCAACGTGCCGGCAGCGGCTGATGTTCCTAAAATTGCAGACTGGGTAGACTCTGTGCATTACAATACCAACGAACGCGCTCGCGCTTACTTAGAAATGAACTGCGGGCATTGCCACAACCCCCAAGCGCCTGCTTATACTTCGGGGCTTTATTTAAACTATACCAACTCCAACTATGAAGCCCTCGGCTTTTGCAAGACACCGGTTGCAGCGGGCAAAGCTACGGGCAACCACTTTTACGATATAGTACCGGGCAACCCTGACGAATCTATAATGACCTTCCGCATGAAGAGTGAAGACCCCGGCATACGTATGCCCGAGTTGGGCAAGAACTTAGTGCATACCGAAGGCGTTGCTTTAATAGAAAAATGGATTGCCGAAATGAAACCCGATGAATGCGGGCGGCAGAAATAGGTAATACTGTTACATCCCCTTATGTTAATATCGAAATGCAGCGCTCTGAAGCTATTTTACGTGCCCTATATTTATTGAACAGTATACTGTATTTATTATATAGTTTTCTGTTTATTTAATACAGAATTATTTATTTTATATACAGGTATCTATTTTTAAATTATAGTATACTATGTGTATATTTAAGATTACTTAAATAATAATACAGGATACTGAATTTATATTTTAGGATTCTGTATTTATTATAATGTTTGCTGTATTATTGTTGCAGGAAATAAAAAAGGATATATTTTAGACATTAATTTACAAAAAATGCTTTTTTTATGAAAAAGGACATATTTCCGTTTAGCGATACTAAACTTTATGGCTTTCTCGATGTTTTTGAAAAAACTATTGGCAACAAGGGAAATGCCTATGGCTTAAGCAATGCGCAAATTGCACTTGCCCAACAACTTTGCAGCGAATACACCGCTCAAATAAAAGCCGCGCAAGAGGCACTGGCAGCATCTAAAAGCGAGGTAACCAAGAAAAACGCTATGCGCAAAACACACCTTGGGCCGCTACGCAAACTCATACGCACCATGAAAGCCACCACCGGTGCCGCCAATGCGCATCAATTGGGTTTGGGCGAAAATACCCAAACTGTAAAACCGGCTGTAGAAGAATACAAACCTATTTTTACTGCCGATATGAACAGCGACCTCATCCGCATACGGTTTAAAAAACTGGGTATTGACCGGGTAAATTTTTACGGAAGCTGCAACGGGGCTCCTCCAATTTTTATGGGCACTTCTTCCCGCAGCCCCTTTTGGTTTAAGCCGGAATTGCTAAGCGGCAATGCACCACAAAACTGGGAAATAAAAGCCGTAGGAGTAATGAACGATAAAGAGTTTGGGCAGTGGAGTCCAATTCAACCTTTGTTATACCAAAGTGGCGTGCGGCAGTAGCGGCTATTTAGCTTATGCAGTTACATTTTCTCCTCACAAAATTTACTTTTGCCGCATAAAAAACAAGCATGAGCAAAATACAAGCCCTGTTAGACGAATACGGTAGCAGCCACCAAAACGCCACAAACAAACTAATTCACTGGATATGCGTACCGGCTATCTTTTTTAGCATAGTGGGTTTGTTTTATAGCATTCATCTGTACGTAGCAGCAGCGGCATTGGTTTTTACCACCGTTTACTACATTACGCTATCCCGTTCATTAGCTATTGGCATGTTATTGTTTGCGGCTTTATGTATGGTTGTGTGTTACCAAATAGTGGCAATGGTTTTGCTTCCATTGTGGGCGGTATCAATCATAGTTTTTGTAGCGGCATGGATAGCGCAGTTTTACGGACATAACATAGAAGGTAAAAAGCCATCGTTCCTGAAAGATGTGCAGTTCCTGCTTATAGGCCCTGCTTGGATAATGAGTTTTGTTTACCGCAAGCTGGGAATAGAACTTTAATTGTTTGGCATTGTTTTTAGAATAACCAACAGCACATAAATAAATTTTACTAATGAAAAAAAGCCTTCTCCTCGTTCTTGTAATTGCCACTGTTTCTTTCCTTAATTTTTCTGCCGCACCAAGCCCCGACAGCCAAACGCGCATAATCGTCAACAAAATGTTAGCAGTTATTGCCGCGCACAAAGGCAGCAGCTTTAATATGCGCAGCGAGGAAAGAATTATTGGTATTAAAGGTTTGCGCGGAGGTTTAATTCAAAACAAAATCAATATCAATCCTCAAAAATTGTATTTGAAAATGATTGAAGACCCCAACAAGGGAACAGAGATTTTGTATGTAGGGGCAGAAAGAGGAGGCAAAGCATTGGTTAATCCCGGTAAATTTTTGCCTACGCTTAAGCTAAATCCTTTCAGCAGTTTATTGACTAAAGACCAGCACCACACCATGCTTTCATCGGGCTTTGTTATAGTAGGTAAAATTGTAGAGCAAGGAATGAAGAAGGCAGATGCACAAGGCAAGTTTGATGAAGTATTTAATTACACAGGCGATGTAACTTGGAACAACCGCGCTTGTTACAAATTGGTAATTGAAGACCCCACTTATGCCTACACAACTTATACCGCTAAAAAGGGCGAGAACATGTATACCATTGCTCTGAAGTTTTTAGTGCCGGAATACTCCATGGTAGAAAGCAGCGGCATTAAAAATTTTGAAGAAGATTTGGGTGGCAAGACAGTTAAAATTCCCACTTCTTACTCTAAGAAAACGGTGATGTACATTGATAAAGAAACCAACTTCCCTATTTTTCAAGAAGTAAGTGACGATAAGGGGATTTTTGAGCGTTATTCGTTCTACAACGTAGTAATAAATCCTGCCTTTAAAGCCGATGAATTTACAGAAGGCTTTTCGGAGTATAATTTCTAAATACTTTAAGCCACTAATTACAAGAATTGGTTTACTCTAATTCGTGTAATTAGTGGCTTTAATTTCCGACCAGTTTGCACTTATTCTTACTGAACTTTGTCATTCTTCTTGTAACAACCCTCTCAAAACTCTATTATTGACGCATGAACCGGGTAGTTATTACAGGCGTAGGAATTTGGTCTTGCATAGGCAAAAATGTAGATGAAGTGCGCGATTCGCTTTTCAACGGTAAGTCGGGAATTATTCTTGACCCCGCGCGTAAAGAGTTTGGCTACCGTTCGGGCTTAACCGGTGTGTGCGAAAAACCTCAATTAAAGAGTTTGCTCGATAGACGTTCGCGCGTTATGCTCTCCGAACCCGGTGAGTATGCTTACATGGCTACTACACAAGCCTTGCAGCAAGCAAAAATTGATCAAGATTTTCTTGACCATCACGAAACCGGAATTATTTACGGTAACGATAGCACCGCGCAAGCAGTAGTAGAATCTACCGATATAATGCGCGAGAAAAAGAACACCCAGTTTGCCGGCAGCGGTGCGGTTTTCCAAACCATGAACAGCACGGTAAACATGAACTTGGCTACTATCTTCAAGTTTAAAGGAATCAACTTTACGGTAAGTGCGGCTTGCGCCAGTGGTTCGCATTCTATCGGGCTTGGCTATTTTTTAATTCGCCACGGCTATCAGGATAGAGTGGTTTGCGGAGGCGCACAAGAGTTGAACATCTTCTCTATGGGAACGTTTGATGCATTGGCAGCTTTTTCTACCCGCGAAGGCGAACCCACAAAAGCATCAAGACCGTTTGATAGAGACAGAGATGGATTAATACCAAGCGGAGGAGCGGCAACGGTAATTATAGAATCGTTAGAAAGCGCGCAAAAGCGCGGGGCTAATATTTTGGGGGAGATAATCGGTTACGGATTCTCATCTAATGGCGGACATATTTCTAACCCAACAGTGGACGGACCGGTGCGCTCACTTATGATGAGTTTAAAAGATGCGAATGTAAAACCGGATGAAATAGACTACATCAATGCTCACGCCACTTCTACTCCACAAGGCGATGCCAGTGAGGCACAGGCAATTGGGGCAGTGTTTGGGGCATATCAACCGTTGGTTAGTTCTACTAAATCAATGACCGGGCACGAATGTTGGATGGCAGGAGCCAGTGAGATTGTTTATTCGCTATTGATGATGCAAAATAATTTTGTAGCACCCAACATCAATTTCGAAAACCCCGATGAACATTCTGCCAAACTGAATATTGCACAGGTTACTAAAGAGAAGAATATTGATGTATTTTTGTCCAACTCATTCGGCTTTGGCGGAACTAATTCAACATTGATAGTTAAAAAGTGGAAAGCCTAATGAATCAACACAAAAAATTTATGACAAACGAAGAAATAATTTCAAAAATAAACGAGTTCCTGATAGAGGAGTTTGAGGTAGATGGAGTAATCATTACTCCGGAATCTACCCTCAAAGAAACCTTAGAGCTCGACTCTTTAGACTACGTTGATTTAGTTGTTCTTATTGAAGGAAACTTCGGAATTAAAGTTAGGCAGGAAGATTTCACTGGTATTCGCACCTTCCAAAATTTATACGATTACGTTATCAGCAAATCGCAGCCGCAGGCTTAAGTAATGGCTGAATGGAAAGGAAAATCGCGCGGCAATAAAATTGGCTACGCCATCTTCATATTTATTTTTAAAAACTTCGGGGTTCGTCCAGCATATTTCATTCTTTTTTTTGTTGCGCTTTATTTTTTCTTCTTCTCACCCGAAACATCTAAACACATCTATCGTTACTTTAACCAGCGCATTGGTTACGGTAAAGTAAAATCCTTCTTCAAAATATATGTTAGCTATTATCGGTTAGGTCAAATGCTGATTGATAAGACCATGATTATGTCGGGCATGAAAGGACAATTTACTTCTGAATCTTTTGGGGCAGATAACCTTCGGAATATTGTAGCGCAAAATAAAGGCGGAATTCTTTTGGGTGCGCACCTGGGTAACTGGGAAATTGCCGGGCATTATCTAATGAACTATGGAGATACCATTAATATTCTTGTTTACGACCGCGAGCATGAGCAGATAAAACAATACATGGATGAAGTAACCGGTGGAAGGAAATTCAAACTCATTGCTATTAAGGATGACCTTTCTCATATTTATGAAATAGGAGAAGCATTAGAGCGCAACGAAATAATTGCCACCACAGCCGACCGCTTTCTTGGCGAAGGCAAAACACGCAGCTTGAAATTTCTTGGAGAGGAAGCCAGCTTCCCGCTGGGTATTTTTCAAATCATTAAAACTTTTAGAGCTAATTATTCGTTTGTATATGGGGTTAAACACCGTGCAACACATTATAATTTTTATTGCCGACCCCACCGCGAAGTAACTAACCAAACCACACTGGATATGATTATGGAAGATTATGTTCGTGATTTAGAAGGAATGGTGAAGGAAACGCCCGACCAATGGTTTAATTATTACGATTTTTGGAAAAAGGCATAAATGACATTACCTATAAGCGGACGAAACTTAATAGACCTAATTCCTCAAAAGCCACCTTTTGTTTTAATCAGTTCATTGCTGCAGGTAAGCGATGCACAAGCGGTTACCAATTTTGTATTTGAAAATACGCATCCGCTTTGCAATAGTGGCAAACTGACCATTGCTGGTTTAATGGAAAATATTGCGCAAACCGCAGCCGCTAAAATGGGTTACGAATGCAATTTATTGGGCAAGAAGATTCCCATAGGCTTTATTGGCGATGTGCGCGATTTCTCATTTACTAAACTACCAGTAGTGGGAGAGGAGATTGAAACTGAAATTGTAATCACCAATCAAATTTTTGATGTAAGCATTATTACCGGTTCGGTAAAATTGAATGGCGAAGAAATTGCGAATTGTAAAATGAAAATATTTGTAGAACCTGAAGATAAAACGGCAAAGGCAGCATGAGTTCCTTACAAGAAGCATCCTTATCGGCAGTAGCGCGAATAGAAATTCGGTTTAATGAGTGCGACCCGTTGGGTATTGTGTGGCATGGTAATTACGTCAACTATTTTCAGGAAGGAAGAGAGGCATTTGGCAAAAAATATAACCTCAACTATATGGAAATGTATCATAAGGGTTTTGCAACACCCATTGTGCATTTGAATACGGATTTTAAACGTACACTACAGTATAAAGATATTGCCTTGGTAGAAACTACCATGCGCAACACACCTGCTGCCAAAATTATTTTCGATTATGTTATTCGTAACGAAGCCACCGGTGAATTAGTTTGTAAAGGAACTACTACGCAGGTTTTTGTTAGCGGTAAACAAATGGAGTTGTCATTAGTAATTCCACCGGTATATGCCGATTGGAAAAAACAAAACGGATTACAATGAACCCCGTTTACATAGCAGCCGATAATATTCTTTCGCCACTCGCAAATTCTACAAAAGAGAATTTTGAAAGGATAAGGAATGGAGAAACTGCTATTAGTAAAATTACGGATACGTCTCTTTTTTACGAATCGTTTTATGCTTCAATGTTTGAAGAATTAGTTGCTAACGAAGAATATACAAGATTTGAAAGTATTTGCATCACTTCTATTCAATCTGCTTTATCACAAACAGAAATAAAACTTTCATCGCCCGATACACTTTTTATTCTTTCTACCACCAAAGGGAATATTGAATTGATTGAGGGGAAAGAAATAAACGAGGAGTTACGAAGCCGCGTTTCGTTGTTCAATACTGCAAAACTTATTGCCGAACATTTCGGCTCGCCCAATAAACCGTTGGTAGTTTCTAACGCTTGTATTTCGGGAGTTCTTTCTGTCATTCTTGCCAAGCGTTTGCTGGAATCGGGCAAATACAAACATGCGGTCATTACTGGTGCAGATGTTCTCTCAAGGTTTATTATCAGCGGCTTTCAATCGCTTAATGCTATGAGCAAAAATCCTTGCAAGCCATTTGACAAAAACCGTGATGGAATCAACTTAGGGGAATGCGCTGCTACAATTGTCTTGACTACCGATAAATCTTTTTCAAAAAATATGGTGGTGAACGGTGGTGCAAGCAGTAACGATGCTAACCATATCTCTGGTCCTTCGCGCACTGGTTTAGAATTAGCTTTTGCAGTTAAGGAGGCGATGACGGCAAGCGAAGTATCTGCGAATGATTTATCGTTCATATCAGCACACGGCACAGCTACTTTGTTTAACGATGAAATGGAAGCCAAAGCATTTAATGCTGCTGCACTTTCTCAAATCCCGTTAAACAGTTTAAAAGGAAATTTTGGGCACACGCTTGGTGCAGCCGGTGTGTTAGAGTCTATTTTTACTTATCATTCATTACTGGAAGGAATTGTGTTGCCGAGTAAGAATTTTGAAACTCTGGGTGTTTCAGAAAATGTAAATGTCAATACATTGCTTTCTGTAAGTAATAAAACACATGCATTAAAAACCGCCTCTGGATTTGGTGGCTGCAATGCAGCTATTGTATATTCACGCACGTAAATTTTTAATAGAATGAACACAGAAAAGGTTGATGTATTGGTTATTGGAGCAGGCCCTTCGGGTACTGTTGCGGCTTCTATAATTAACCAAGCAGGATTTAAGGTAAAAATTGTAGAGCGCGAAAAATTTCCCCGCTTTGTAATTGGCGAAAGTCTGTTGCCCCGCTGTATGGAGGCGCTGGATGATGCGGGTTTTCTGCCCGTGCTGAAACAGCAGGGATACCAGGAAAAGTTTGGTGCTAAGTTTACACACGGGCAAAGCGGTGTAATGGATTTTAATTTCAGCGACCAGTTTACCAAAGGCTGGAGCTGGACCTGGCAGGTGCCGCGGGCACATTTTGATAATGTGCTGGCTACCGAGGTGCAACGAATGGGAGTAGAGGTGAATTTTGAAACCACCGTTACTGCTATTGAATTTAACGGAACCGATTCGGTTACTACTGTAGTAGATAAACAGGGAGCAGAAAAAAAGATTGAAGCGGGCTTTATTGTTGATGGTTCGGGGTATGGCCGCGTTATTCCTCGCTTGTTTAATATGGATAGACCTTCAAATCTTCCTTCGCGCAAAACGCTCTTTACCCATATTCGCGATACCCGCAGAAACAATTATGTAGAGACTAACCGCATTTTGATTGTAGACCACAAGCCTGGTGTATGGGCGTGGTGTATTCCTTTCAGCAACGGTATTACCAGTTGCGGTTTTGTTAGCGAGCCCGGCTTCTTTGATGCTTTCCCCGGTGAACCCGAAAAACAACTGCGCGATATTATTGCCAGCGACTGGAGCATTGCCCCCCGCTTTAAAGATTGCGAGTTTATGTTTGAGCCGCGGGTGTTGCAATCCTGGTCGGTGAGTACAGATAGATTTTGTGGCGATGGCTTTGTGCTAACCGGTAACGTGACCGAGTTTTTGGACCCTGTTTTTTCTTCCGGTGTTACACTGGCTACTGCTTCTTCTCAAATTGCCAGCAAACTGGTGGTGCGCCAATTGCAGGGCGAAAAGGTTGACTGGCAAAAAGAGTATACCGATGTAATGATGCAGGGGGTAGATACTTTCCGCACTTATGTAATGGCCTGGTATGACGGCAGCCTGCAGAAAGTGTTTTTTGCCGAGGAGCGCAACCAGGAAGTAATACGCCAGATTTGCTCGGTGCTGGCCGGTTATGTGTGGGATTTAGAAAACCCCTATGTAAAAGAGCATAGTACGCATCTTAAACGCATGGTGCGTTTAATAGCGGTAGGCAAAAAGTTGAAAGACCTGGAAGAAGCGGAAGGAAGCGGGAATTGATTTTATTCTTTAACTCCCCCGGCATGATTAAACAACTGCTGTATCTTTTCTTGATGTTGGCATGTAATTTTAATTGTGCTGCACAAAGCAATGAGGTAGATTTTGATGCTGTTGACAGTCTGATAGAAACCACGCCAGAACTTGACATGTGCCTGAAAGATGGCAAGGAAGATTTGCGCTTCTTTTACAAAACACCCGAAAAGTATTCCGACTATAAACAGCAGTTTGCCAAACAGGTTGCCGATGTTTTGGTGTTTGAAACAAATAGCCACTTTGTTTGCGATGTAAGTGTGGAAGTAAATTGCAAAGGCGAAGCCGGCAATTATGATTTTGCTATAGAGCCCCGCACCTTTAGCGGGAAAGACTTTGAATATTTTAAACAACTGATTGGTTTACTAAACCAACTGAAAGGTTTTGCCTTTAAACCTGCCCATTACTTAGGCGAGGATATGAACAGTAAAGTAAAACTCAGGCTTGCAGCTAAAGACGGAAATGCAGTGGTGCAGTAGTATATTTTTTTGAAAAAGAAGTTTATTTTCAACTAAAAACTAAACCACCCACCTATGAGCCGTCAAATTGAATACGAAATTCATCCTAAAGAAAGTTTCTACTTTATCGTAAAAGTTATTGTAAGCGTATTACTGTATGCTCTTATGGCAGGAATGCTGTATAATCTATCCAGTTTGTCATTGGTAAAAGGGCCGATGGTTTTTGCGTTTATGTTTTACGCCTCATTAATTGCACTGTACATTCTGTTTAGCTTAGGCATATTGGTAGGCTATTTAAAAGGTAATGCCATTAAGGTGTCGCGCACGCAGTTTGCAGATATATACCAAATGGTAGAGGCACAATCGCAGGTGCTTGGCTTATCGGCAGTGCCGGATGTTTACATTTTGCAATCGGGCGGTATACTTAATGGATTTGCTACCCGCTTTTTAGGTTCTAACTATATCGTGCTGTATTCCGAAATTGTAGATGCGGCTTATGCCGAAGATGTAAAAATGCTGGAGTTTATAATCGGGCACGAGTTGGGGCATATTAAGCGCAACCACCTTACTAAAAGAATGTTGCTTTTCCCTTCTGCATTTGTGCCGTTTTTAAGTTCGGCATACTCTCGTGGTTGCGAGTATACTTGCGATAGTATTGGCAATGGCTTGTTGCTTTTAGTTGGTGGGCAAAATTTATTTAAAAGAATAAACCAGGATGAATACATTATGCAGCAGCATAATGAAAGCGGCTTTTGGCATTGGTTTGCCGAAAAGGTTTCTTCACATCCTCATTTAACTAAAAGGGTAGAGAAGTTTAAAGAAGTGAGGGTAAAGAAAACCTTTGTGCCTACACCCGAAGTGCCTACCGAACCAATAATTGATATATCTAGTACCGTTTCAGACTATAGTAACTATATGCCTAAGTAAAATTATAAAAAGGGTTTAATTACTTCGGCATCTATCACATGCCTGCCTTTAAATTCTACTTCTGTAAAATTCATTTGTGCATACGAAGTTTTCATTTGCGCTAACAGAGGAGCAGTAAAGTATTCATCCTTATCGCCACAAATAAAAATGTTCTTGGTTTTTATCAAACCAGAAGTTTCGGTTAAAGGGAAAAGCTCGGGTGCTACTTCACCGGCATAAACTATCAACCTGTCAAATTTATTTTTACCTGCATTCACCCATCGTGTTACAGTAGATGCCCCTTGCGAAAACCCTAGTGCCGTAATTTGTAGCTGAGGGTATGTTTGTAAATGGAAAGAAGCATACACTTCATCTAAATAATTGGTGTAGTCTTTTATTTCGTTCACGCGGTCTTCTTTAGTCATCCAAGTAGCGCCAACTATTCCGCCACTACCTTTTACATAAAATCGGTTTAGGGCTTCAGGGGCTATAAAAAAAATTTCATCTGTAAGCAATTGTTCAAAAGATGCCAGAAAATCTTTCACGTTCATTCCCCAGCCGTGCAGCACAAAGCAAACGCGCTTGGTGTTGGCATCAAGCTTTCCTAAAGTAAAGTACCGCGCTGTTTTGTTGATGGTAATGTGGTTCTCTTGCATGGTTTATTTTTTAAAATGCAAATTAACCGTAATTAAAGCTGCGCGGAAGGAGAGGAGAAATACCAACGGCATTGCCGCTATATTGTAATGCTGGGGCAACCATTGCCAGCCAACTAAAAGTAAAATCATTAAAATATAATTAGTGGTAAAGTAATACTTAAGCCACACCGGTTTGTTTTTCTTTAGCAAAAAGAAAGCAACCATCGAATGTGTAGGTATCATCCACAGCATGTTCAGGTTTTGCGGCACCGAATAATGGGAAGTAAACAGCCACAGGCAAAGCCACAGCACGCCAAACAAACCAGCAGTTGAAAACAATACAAAATCAAAAACAAAGTAGTGCGTTTTTCTTTTGCGTTCCAGCAGCCAAACTGCAAAAACAATAAATACTAAAATAAGGCTAAGATGTATTGGCAGAAAATCTCTTTCATGCACTGGTAAAGGAAAATTGAGTAGCGATTCGTTTTTTACAACAAGGGGCAGACCATCAACTGTGGCGCAGCCCATGTATTTAGCAACATAGTCCGGCAGAAAGGTTTGGTCGCGCGGTGTGGCAATTACCTCGCATGGCATGCCCAGTATTAAATCAAAACCATAATCAACCCAAGGGCGGTTGCCCACATACACATGTAGCATATCGTGCATGGTTTTGTTTTGCTGAAAGCCTGCATTGTCAGTATGGTATTGCAACCGGTTGCCTAAAGTTTTTTCAAACACATCGCGCGGACGTGTTGCGCAGTTATCCCAAAAAAAATCGTAATAGTATTCGCGGTTTTCGGGCAGGGCGTTGTTGTACAGAAAGGCAAATATTTTTTGTTTATCGCTTACCGTTAGTTTTAGCTCTTGCTCTGTTACGCTTCGTTTTTCGTAAACGTAGGCATCCATAAAGTTATCGAACCGGTCAGTGCTAATCATGTAGCGCATTTTGCCTTTTATAAAGTTGGTATAAAAGCCCGGTTGGTTAAAATCGAAAGTGCCGTAGTTAAACACTACATCAAAATTGTTCTTGTAATCTGTCACCCGTATACCGGTATGCCCAAAAGCAGAATAAAGTTCATCACCGGGTGCAACGGTAAGTAAGGTAACGCGCGATGAATCGGAAAGATCGCGGGTGGAGGCAAACTGCAAAGAGAAAAAAGCAAAAGGCAACAAGAGACTGCGCAGAATGAATTGCGCTTTGCTCTTTGCGTTTTGTGGTTTGTATTTCATCAGTTCAATGCTGGATTTTCCGGATAGCCTGCCATAGTATTATACACGCCTCCCATTTCTTTCATGGTGGTTCGCCAAAGGTCATCAAACGGAGTATTAAAAATATGCTTCGAAGTAGCTTGGGTAACAATCCATGAATTGTCTTTTAGTTCGTCTTCCAACTGTTTTGGGCTCCAACCGCTGTAGCCTAAAAAGAAACGAACTTCGTTGTCAGTAATTTCTCCGTTGTGTATCATCTGTTTTAACTGTTCAAAGTTGCCGCCCCAGTAAAGACTATCGGTAAGCTTTATACTGTTTTCAATTTTATCGCCCAGCGAGTGAAGGAATTGAAGGGTATCTGTCCCCACAGGACCGCCTAAAAATATTTTTGCTTTAAAGGGTGGGAAGTCTTCCACCACATCGTTCAGCCGTAAGTTAATTGGTTTGTTTAAAATTAAACCCACTGTGCCGTTATCTTCGGTATGCTCGCAAACTAACACTACGGTTCTTCTGAAATTTTCATCAAACATAAACGGCTCTGAAAGTAAGAGTTGACCCGCAGCCAGACCTTTCTCCTTTTCAAATTCGTAACTCCAAACGTTTTCTTTATCGCTCATTCCTTATCTATTCAAAAGCGATGATAGAGAAAAACATTTCACCATTTCATCGCAGCTTCAAAATTGTTATAAACCTTTGTTAAACATCTACGGCAGAATCTCTTGTTTAGTTTATCCATATTTTGCGAAATTTGACACTCTTTAAAATCAATACATGAAGAAGTTTGCTGCTATTATCTGTACGTTGTTTTTGGTTCATACAATTTCAGCTCAACCTGTAGTTGAGTTTGCGCTTACCTCGTCTACGGTTACAGAGGGAGTAAATAATTTTAAGGTTGCAGTGTCAATAACCAACCCCGATGCCAATCCTACTTCGGTAGATGTAAATGTACTGGGTGGTGCTTCGGCTATTTCGGGTACAGATTATTACTTTGCGCCACTTACTGTAACTTTTCCAGCTAACAGCTCTGCTACACAAAACATAACCGTATACGTTATTAATGATAAGAACATGGAAGGTGATGAGAGTTTTATTTTTCAATTAGCCTTTCCAACAAATGGTGCAACTCTGGGTAATAATGCACAACACTCAGTAACTATTACCGGCAACGATACGGTTAATGCAGGTAACTGTGCCGATTTGTTTTTTAGCGAATACATGAAAGGTACAGGTAACAACCGGTCTTTAGAAGTTTATAATCCCACTTCATCACCCATAGATTTAACCGAGTATAGAATTTCAAAATCGAACGATGGCGGAACATCTGGCTGGTATTTTGATTTGAACGGAACTATTGCTCCCAATGACGTTTATGTATATGGTCACCCCGCAGCAAGTGCGACTGTTTTAGCTATTGCCGATTCGCTGGATATTTTTTTTGATTTTAGCGGTAACGATGCTATGGTTCTAATTCATAACCAAGATACCATTGATATTATTGGGCAATTAGGCATTGATCCAGGTGTTAGCTGGACGGTTGATAACGGCTCCACTATTGACCATACGCTTACCCGCAACTACTATACGTATGCTGGAAGTAACAACTGGAGCAATGAAGTTAACACATGGAGCGTGCATCCAAACAACATGACAGACTCTTTAGGCTTTCATCGTACCGCGCCTTGCGGTACAGCACCGGTTATTATTAAAGCCGCTATTCGTTTTATGTCTTCTGGTGTAACGGTGTCCGAGAACGCAGGTTCTATTCCTGTAATTGTAGAAGTAAATAACCCTGGCACTGCAGCGGTTAAGTTTACCGTGGCAAGAAACGATGCTACTTCAACAGCTACTATTGTAAGTGATTATACTTTCCAAAACTTTCAGTTTATCCGCGGGACAGGAATAACTTATGATACGCTGTATATAAATATAAAGGACGAGCAACTGATTGAATCTACCGAAATAGCTAACCTGAACTTAATTGCCAATTCCGCTAACGATTCGTTTGTGGTAGATTCTATTTTTACACTTACAATACTTGATAACGATACGCTTTCCGTTTCGTTTAACGGTGCAGGATTTAGCTATGTAGAAGACACCAATATGGTGCAGGTTAAAGTAACTATTTCTTCACCGGTGGCAGATACTACTAGGGTTGTAGTTGCACTTGATGCATTTAACAGTGCCACAAAAAATGTAGACTATACTTTTGTCACCGACACCTTAGTTTTTTTACCAAATACAATCGATACACAAAGCGTATGGGTGAATATTATTGACGATGCTCTTATTGAACTTAACGAACAAATCAACTTTAATCTGGTAGATGCTACTAATGGAGCGCGCGTAGGTATTTCGGCTTACACGCTTACTATTATTGATAACGATGCACCAAGCGGAATTGAAGATATGGATGAAGCAAGTATTAAAATATTTCCTAACCCGGTGATGAATACTTTGATTATTTCAATAAAGAATGATTTGCAAAATGCAGAAGTAATAGATGTACTGGGCAATGTAGTATTGCCGTTAGGTAAATTGTATACAGGAAAAAACACTATTGATGTTACTTCACTTGCTGCTGGTA
>CAMBIM010000010.1 GCA_945867505.1 Chitinophaga pinensis | reverse complement strand
GCCACTTCTGATTTCTGATTTCTGAATCTTGATTTCTCTTTTCCATTTTATTATAGATGCTACCGCAAGTTACGCGCTATGTGGGTATTGTGTTCGTTGATTAAATTTTTTTAGCAACCTCGGTTTTTATTCTCAAATTTTCACCAATCCTTTTCAATTTTTACGTTCACCACTTTCATTTGCTTCTGCTGCATTTTCTGATTGGTCTTTTGTTCTTCGCCTTGCAATGCCTGCAACATTTTTTCGGCTTCTTCTTTTGAAAGCTTTGGTTGCTGTCCCTTTTGCTGTTGGTCTTTCTTGTCCTGGTTTTTCGATTGCTGGTCCTTATCCTGGTCTTTGTTTTTATCGTCTTTATTCTGATCCTTCTTGTCGTCTTTCTTATCTTTTTTATCGTCCTTTTTATCCTTGTTGTCTTTATTCTGCTTATCCTGATTTTTTTGCTGAATCAACATAGCGTTGGCATACGCCAGGTTATACTTGGTGTCCGCATCTTTCGGATTATTCTTCAACGCTTCTTTGTATGCCTTCGCGGCATCTTCCCATTTCTGTTGTTCTAAAAAAGTATTGCCGAGGTTATGGTAGGCTTTCGCCTTTACGGTTTTGTCGGTATTGGTTTGCGCAGAAAGCTGAAATTGTTTTGCAGCTTCATCGTAACGCTTTTGCTGATACACTGCATCGCCCAAATTGAAAGTGGCTTCGGGCATGTTGTTCTTTTTGTCGAGGGCTTTTTTGTAGCTTGCTTCGGCATCGGTGTAAACGCCTTTATCAAATTGCTTGTTGCCGTTGCGGGTTTCTTTTTTATCTGGTGCTGTTGACAGCGAATTAAGCTGCGCAACAGACGACAGGAAACAGAAAGCAGAAAACAGAAATAAAAATATGCTCTTCATGGGAGGGCGAATATATTATTAGCTGCGCCTGTGGGCAATTTGATTAGAATTTTTTAGCAACCATACATCCTACTCTTCGGTAAGCTGTTCGGTATAATCCTGCCAGTAGCCGGCTTTGTAAGGGTAACGCTCTAGGTAAAGCTTTTTCACTTTTTGAAAAAGCAACTCGCGTAGCTCGGCTGTGTTTCTGTTTTGAACGGCAGAAACAAAAATGCAGTTGTCGTGGGTTTTGGCCATCCAACTATCTTTTAGTTCGGTAAGCATGTTCTTTTTTACATCATCGGGCAGATATTCGTCAAACTGGTTTTGTTCATACAAATCCATTTTGTTGAAGATAACTATCACCGGTTTGGTGTCGCATTTCAGTTCTTTCAAAATTTCGCTAACCACATTCATTTGGTCCTGAAAAGCGGGATGCGAAATATCGACCACATGCAAAAGAATATCGGCTTCTATAGCTTCATCTAAAGTTGATTTAAAACTTTCTACCAAGTGATGCGGCAGTTTGCGGATGAAGCCCACTGTATCGCTCAACAAAAACGGCACAGCATTAAAAGTTACTTTGCGAACTGTGGTATCCAGCGTGGCAAAGAGTTTGTTTTCGGCAAACACGTTTTCCTTTGCCAGCAAATTCATGAGGGTTGATTTGCCTACGTTGGTGTAGCCCAATAAGGCCACGCGCGTCATATCCGCGCGACTTTTTCTGCGCGTTATGTTTTGCTTGTCGATTTTTTTAAGGTCTTCTTTAAGCGCAGTTATTTTGCGCTCGGCAATCCGTCTATCGGTTTCAATTTCTTTTTCACCGGCACCACCACGCGTTCCGGTTCCTCCGCGCTGACGCTCTAAGTGGGTCCACATGCCTTTCAAGCGCGGCAACATGTATTGCAGTTGCGCCAATTCTACTTGCGTTTTTGCCTGCACGGTTCGGGCGCGTTGCGCGAAGATATCGAGAATCAACATGCTTCTATCCAGCACCCGCTTCTTTAAAACTTCTTCGATGTTGCGTTGCTGCGAAGGCGAAATTTCGTCATCAATAAGAATCAAGTCAATGCCTTTTTCTTCTACATACGCTTTTATTTCTTCTAACTTTCCTTTGCCTACATAGCTTTTGTTATCGGGGTGCGCCAAACGTTGGGTAAAACGTTTAAGCGTTTTTACGCCATCGGTTTCGGCCAGAAATTCGAGTTCATCTAAATATTCTGTAGTCTGCTCATCGCTTTGTTCTTTAGGAACAACAGCTACCAGCACAGCCGTTTCGGTGTGCACAATGGTGTTATCGGTTCCAAATTTTACTTTCTCCTTCATATCTGTTATTGGTGCGCAAAATAGAAAATCCTCTTCTGTAAAATTCAGAAGAGGATTTTTGTATTGTCTAATTAAAATTATTCGGCTTCGGCAACTACTTCTTCTACTTCGGGCACCATGCGTTTAAGCAAACCTTCGATACCTGATTTAAGCGTGAGGGTAGATGAAGGACAACTGCTGCAAGAACCTTGCAGCGAAAGGGTAACCGTGCCGTTTTCGAATGATTTGAATTCGATATGCCCGCCATCCATTTGCACAGCAGGCTTTACATATTTATCGAGCAGGTCTTTAATTTTCGTTTCAGGGTCTTCGTTAGCAGCTTCGGATTTTTGTTCCTGCAAAATATCTTTAGGCAGTAACGAATCATCTACCGGTTTTTTCCCGCTTTGCAGAAAGTTGATAATGGCATCTTTTATTTCGGGTGTAATTTCGAACCATTCAAATTCTGCTTTCTTAGTTACAGTTACAAAATTGTTGGCTATAAAAACCCCACCTACAAAAGAAATTTCGAAAAGTGCTTTTGCCAACTGCGAACCGGCTGCGAGTTCTTTAGTTTTAAAATCGAGCTGGAAGTTGGGAAGAATGTGGCGACTGGTTACAAACTTCAAACTCTCGGGGTTGGGAGTCATTTCGGTATAAATTTCAATAATGTCTGTTGCGTTCATGTTTGCTGATTAAGGGCGCAAATGTAATCAAATCAATTGCGGTAACTTGTGCGCTTAACACAAGTTTGCGTGAAACTGAAAATTAAAGTAAAGCCTGCTTCTAAAACCGATGAAATATTACGCGAAGCAGACGGCACTATTAAAGTGAAAATTAAAGCGCAACCCGTAGAAGGCAAAGCCAATAAGTATCTGGTGGAATATTTGAGCGTGGTTTTAAGCCTGCCCAAATCGAAAATTGTATTGTTGAAAGGCGAATCCAATGCTTTTAAAACATTGGAGATAGATGCGGAGAAGAGTTATGTTGATACCAAGCTGACTACTTAAAATCTTTAATCGCATTTATCGCTTTACCCATTTCGTAGCCTTTACTTAACAGGAAGCGCAGCATCTTGGTTTTTTTATCGCGTGGTGTTTTTGCTTTAATGGTGTTCCATTTTTTTTCGGCAATGATTTTTATCTGGTCATCGTAATCGCCTTCATCCATATCATCTAAATATTGTTTGATAAGTGATGAATCTATGCGCTTTGCACCCAAAGCAGCTTTCATTTTTGTTTTACCCCATTTCTTTTTTGCGTGGGCACTCACATAATACTTTACAAAGCGTTCGTCATTCAAATAATTATCGTCTTTCAGTTTTGCTATGTAAACATCGTAATCATCTTTCTCAATTTTCAATTTGCGCATTTTCTCTTTTACATCACTGGCACACCGTTCCTGATAAGCGCAAAAGTTGGAGAGTTTATCGTAAATAGTTTTATCCATGTAGTTGCAATTTAGCTTTCGTTACTCACTGGCATAAATATATTCGCTCAAAATTCTTTAAAGCCCCTCTAGGGGTTGGGGTTAATGAAAAACTCGCGCGCCATATTTCTTCTGTTGCTTGCCAACTCTATAAGCGGAGTGGCGCAGGGCATTTCTATGCTTGCCATACCGTGGTATTTTACGGGTGTTATTCATCGCGAAGAATTGTTCGGCAAAGCGTATCTCTTTATTACTGCCATTTCACTTTTCTGGGGCGTGTATGCAGGCACTTTAATTGACCGTTACAGCCGCAAGAAAATTTTCTTGGTTATGAACCTTGCCGGATTGTTTATGCTTACCGCAGTAACACTAATCGGATTTAAAAGCGATGGATTGCCTTGGTATTTGGTGGCGATTATTTTTACTACTACTGCGTTTATCTACAACATTCACTTTCCCAATTTATATGCTTTTGCTCAAGAAATAACTGTAAAGGAAGATTACGGTCGTGTTACTTCCCTGCTCGAAATTCAGGGGCAAATTACTTTCACTATTGCCGGTGCAATAGCAGCCATGCTTTTAAGTGGAATAAATCATCACATCAATTTTTTCGGGTTCGATATTTCGCTGCCGTTTGCGTTCCGCGCCTGGAAGATTCATGAAATTTTTGCCATAGATGCTATTACTTATCTCATCGCGTTCGTCATTATTTACCGAATAAAATCGCTCCCTGTAGTGGAACAGAAAATTGATACTAGCCATTTGCGCGAGCGCATGAAAGTGGGGTTCAGCTTTTTGAAAAACCATCCGTTGATATTTCATTTCGGCAACGCTTCCTTATCAGTGTTTTTAACCATCCTTGTTTTTGGCACTTACATACAACCTATGTATGTAGATTCAGTTTTGCACAAGGGTGGAGATGTTTACGCCTTTGGTGATATGGCGTTTTCGTTGGGCGCGGTTTTGGCTGGTTTTTTAACCACCAAAATCTTTGCTGAGAAGAATGTGGTGCTTGGTATTATTCTGCTTTCAGTTGTATCCGGTGCTATGTATTTGGTTATGTCGTTTAGCTACTTACTGGGTTTATTTTTTGTCGCCAACTTTATTATTGGTGCTTGTAATTCTGCTATAAGAATTCAGCGCGTTACGTATTTGTTTCACCATATCCCTAACCACATTATTGGCAGAGCAAGCAGTATTTTTTTTGTTGTCAATGTTTTTTTTCGCATGTGCTTAATAGGCGCGTTTACGCTTCCATTTTTTCATCAAAGCACCAATGTCTTGTATGCTGTAATGAGTTTGGCGGTTATCTGTTTTGGGGGTGCGGCTATTCTTTTTATCAATTACAAGGCGTTAGTAAAAGAACCGATGATAGTATAAAATAACAAATCCTCTAAGAGTTATGGCTCTTAGAAGATTTGTTGTTATCAGCTCTTCAGCTTTAGTTATTCTGTAGAATCGTCAATTGGCCAATGAGGCAGTTTCTCGTTAAGTTCCATCATGTGTAGCAGTTTGGTTATAGGTGCTTACGGTGGCTGCAACCAAAAGGTTTCAAAAATTGTTTAAAGTGCAAGTTTATCTTTGCGCTAAAAGAGAGTTAGAATTACAAAATGCTCACCGGTTCTATTACCAACGATATTAAACATCAATTCCGCTATGGCAACATGGTTATGAAATTAATTTTTGTGAATGCAGGAGTGTTTCTCTTTTTCGGTATTCTATACCTCATCAGTTTTGTTTTTCAAACCAATTCATTTTACAATTTGCTCCTAAGCAAATTAGAAATGCCTGCTTCGCTTGGTGTTTTGCTATATCAACCTTGGTCAGCTTTTACTTATATGTTTTTGCATACCGCATTTTTTCATGCAGTATTCAATATGCTTTGGCTATATTGGTTTGGAGAAATTTTTGTACTGTACTTGGGAGATAAAAAAATTCTTCCGCTATACATTCTTGGCGGAATAGCCGGTGCAGTTACTTATCTTCTTGCCTATAATTTACTCCTAGTTTTTAAACCGCAAGTTGATGTTTCGATGATGCTTGGTGCATCAGCAAGTATTTTTGCCATTGTATTTGCAGCAGCAACGCTTAACCCAGATTACGAAATACGGTTGATGTTTTTAGGCAGCATTAAGATTAAATACGTAGCCGCTGTTTCGTTGCTACTTGGTGTTATCAATATTCCTTACGGCAATGCCGGTGGTTATATTGCGCATGTTGGCGGAGCATTGAGCGGATATATTTATATTAAAGTTTTGCAAGGTGGTTTCGATTTTGCTTCGCCATTCAATAAAGTTTTTGACGTTGTTGCTAATTTGTTCAAACCCAAATCGAACATAAAAGTTACTTACAAGAGCGAAATGCGAAAGAGTGAAACAACTTCGCGCACCAAAACCGAACAACAGGGCGTAGATGAAATATTGGATAAAATTGCGCGCTCCGGTTACGATAGTTTAACAAAAGAGGAAAAAGATTTTTTGTTCAACTACTCTAAAAAGTAAAATGCTTCGAGGCTTTTTCAAATTTCTAAATGTATTTGCCCTTCTGGTGTTGCTTGCTTCGTGCATGGCAACTTACATAGAGCCTACAAAATACTGGCAGCTTACTTTTATTGGGTTTGCTTTCCCTGTTGTGCTAATCGTAAACTTTATCTTCCTACTTATATGGATTTATAAGCGCGATAAATTTGGTTTGATTTCGCTGGTATCCATTGTGCTGACCTGGAAATTTATTCACGCCACATTCGCTATGAATTTTAATGAAGAGAGCAAAGAGACTGGGATAAAAGTGTTGAGTTGGAATGTGAAGAATTTCGATTTATACAATTGGAACAAGAATACCGAAACGCGCGAGCAGATGATAGCACTCATCAAAAACGAAAAAGCTGATGTGCTTTGCTTGCAGGAATTTTATACCAATAATCAACTCTTTCATAATCTCGAATACCTGCGCGATTCATTAGGATATCCTTACGTATATTTTTTTCCATCGGTTGATTTAAAAAAATTGCCGAAAAGCAAATTGCAAAAAACACTTTGGAAAAAAGGTGAACTGCATCAGCAATGGGGCGTGGCTACATTCTCCAAATTTCCGATTGTTGATTCTGGTAAAATTGATTTCAAAAATTCGTTTGCCAACGATTGTATTTACACCGATATTGATTTTAGCGGTAATAGGACAAGAGTATACAATGTGCATTTTCAATCTATCCATCTGGGTTATGATGATTACGCCACACTCGATTCTTTAGAACAAAACCAAACCACGCGCTGGGCACCGGTAAAAAATATTATGCTCAAAATGAAGCGCGCTTACAACAAACGTTCGCAACAAGCAAACATAGTGGCTGAAAGTATGACTGAATTTTCGGGTCAGAAAATCCTTTGTGGCGACTTTAACGATGTGCCGGTTTCTTACACTTACACTACCACCAAAGGAAATTTGCAGGATGCGTTTATAGAAAAAAGCAAAGGCTTTGGAGCCACATTCGCCAACAAGTTTTCCATTTTCAGGATTGATTACACCTTATTCGATTCTGGCATAAAGATTAATTCTTATAAAACCATTCGTAAAGAATTAAGCGACCATTATCCGGTGGTGGTTACATTTTCTCTCTGAAAAACCTTCAACACATTATATTGCGCGCATGTCTGAATTAAAAATTTACAACACGCTTACGCGCGAAAAAGAAATTTTCAAACCGCTTAACGCGCCTCATGTGGGCATGTATGTGTGCGGTCCTACTTTATATAGCCACGCGCATCTTGGTAATTGCAGAACTTTCCTTTCGTTCGATGTGGTTTTCCGTTACTTAAAACATCTGGATTATAAAGTGCGCTACGTGCGGAACATTACAGATGTGGGTCACTTAGAAAGCGATGGGGATGAAGGAGAAGATAAAATTGCAAAACGCGCCCGCCTCGAAAAATTAGAGCCGATGGAAATTGTGCAGTTGTATGCTGTAGATTTTCATAAAGTTTTAGACGATTTCAATTTACTACCGCCAAGTATTGAGCCCACAGCCAGCGGACATATCATCGAGCAAATTGAAATGACCAAAAAAATTATTGATAACGGTTGGGCGTATGAAGTAGACGGAACTATTTGGTTTGATGTAGAAAAATTTGCGGCCACCTATCCTTACACCGAATTGAGCGGAAGAAAGTTAGATGAATTGCTGGAAGGCACGCGCGAAAACTTAGAAGGGCAAAATGAAAAACGTGGCCGTCTGGATTTTGCACTTTGGAAAAAAGCAAAGCCAGAACACATTATGCGCTGGCCAAGCCCGTGGGGCGAAGGTTTCCCCGGTTGGCATATTGAGTGTTCTGCTATGAGTTCGAAATATTTGGGCGAGCAGTTTGACATACATGGTGGCGGAATGGATTTAGCGCCAACCCACCACACTAACGAGATTGCACAGAACGTAGCATGTTGCAAAAAATCACCTGCAAAAACCTGGATACACACCAACATGCTTACCGTTAACGGACAAAAAATGAGTAAGAGTTTAGATAACTCGTTTTTACCTGAACAGCTTTTTACCGGTAATCATCCGCTGTTAGAAACCGGCTATTCGCCAATGGTGGTTCGCTTTTTTATGTTGCAGGCACACTACCGTAGCACACTTGATTTTTCGAATACTGCCTTACAAGCATCGGAAAAAGGCTATCAGCGATTGATGAATGCTATGAAACTGATTGCCGGTTTAAAGACCAGCGAAAAATCATCCGTAAAAATCGAAACGCTGAAAACAGATATTTACAATGCGTTGAATGATGATTTTAATACACCGGTGGCCATTGCCAGTTTATTTGAAGGAGCAAGAATTATTAATTCCATAAACGATGGCAGCGATACTATCACTGCTGCCGATAAAGAGCAACTGCAAAAACTGTTTAGCGATATTGTATTTGATGTTCTGGGTTTGAAAGAGGAAACCGGTGCAGGTTCCGATAAAGTAGAAGGCTTAATGAATTTGATTTTGGAACTACGCAAAGATGTTCGCACTAAAAAGGATTTTGCTGCCAGCGACAAAATACGCGATGAACTTTTGAAAGTAGGTATACAGGTAAAGGATGGAAAAGATGGTATAACCTGGACCTCCAATTAAAACAACATGAAAAAAATACTTGTTTATTTTTCGGCTTTACTCTTCCTGACCTCCTGTGATAAATGCAATCAACCAACACAAACGGTTGTTGAGCCGGTAAAACAAATTGTAGTGAACGTTCCATCGTTCAGCAGCGATTCTGCTTATAACTATATACAGGCGCAAATTGATTTTGGCACGCGTGAAATGAATTCTAAAGGACATGAAGCCTGTGCTAAATATTTGATAGAGGAAATAAAAAAGTTTACCGATACTGTTTACATTCAGAAGTTTGATGCGCGCGGTTTTGATGGCGTGAATTTGAAATGCACCAACATCATCGGTTCCATAAACCCGAAAGCAACGAATAGAATTTTGTTGACCTCGCATTGGGATAGCCGCCCGTGGGCAGACCAAGACACTAAGAACCAAGGCAAACCCATTCTTTCTGCTTGCGATGGTGCAAGTGGTGTAGGAACATTGATAGAAATTGCTCGCGCTATCCAAGCTTCGCCTTTAAAAAATATTGGTGTAGATATTTTCTTTAACGATGCGGAAGACAGAGGTTACTCTTCATCATTAGATGACATTGTTAAAGATGGGGAGTATGATAGCGAGGGCTCGTGGTGTTTGGGCTCGCAACACTGGAGTGCGAACCCACATGTAGCTGGCTACAGAGCAGATTTTGGCATTTTGTTAGACATGGCCGCGGCTAAAGGAGCTACATTTTCGCGCGAAGGAAATTCTTCTTTTAATGCTGCCTGGGTGCAGGATAAAGTTTGGGCAAATGCCAGCACCCTTGGCTACTCCAATATTTTCATCAACCAAACTGTGGCGCCAATAACTGATGACCATGTTTACATCAACACCGTTGCAAAAATTCCTACTGTAGATATTATTCATATTGACCTGGCTTCGCCATCCGGAACTTTTGGAAGTTACTGGCATACCCATGCCGATGACATGAGTGTGATTGATAAAACTACTTTGAACGCTGTGGGCAGAACTTTGCTTTATACTATTTATCAGTATGAGGCTGAGAAACTCGCTCAATAATTAAACGGTCGTAGATTCGCGTTGATAGTATCCCGTGCCGTCATACACTCTTTTATCCGGAGCAGTCATACAAGCTTCGCTGCAACAGCCTTCCATTTTCCAGCCGCAATCTTCGCAGAGAACAAAGTGTTCGTTGCATTCAGCGTTGGCGCAGTTAACCATGTGTGCCGATTTGGTTCCGCATATTTTGCAGGTGGATACGATAGATGGCGCAATCGAGTTGACATCTACCACAACTCTGTTATCAAACACATACAGCTTGCCTTCAAAGTTTTTGCCTCCGGTTTCTTTGGCATACTTTACTACACCGCCATCAACCTGGTAAACGTTTTTGAAACCGTTTTGCAACAGATAGCCGCTTGCCTTTTCGCATTTAATGCCACCGGTGCAGTAGGTTACCACTTTCTTATCTTTTAAATGTTCGAGCTGTTTCAGTTGTTCGGGGAAATCGCGGAAGTTGTCAATGTCAAGTTTCAAAGCATTTTTAAAATGACCTACTCCGCTTTCGTAGTTGCTGCGCACATCTACAAACACCACATCGTCCTGCTCAATCATTTCATCTACTTCGTGCGGCTTTAAATGTATGCCGGTGGTTTCGTTCGGGTCAACTGCTTTTATGCCGCGCAAGCTGCTGTGCACTATTTCGGGTTTAACGCGCACATACAATCTTTCGAAAGTAGGCGCATCCATTTCATCAATCTTAAACTCAATGCCTTCAAACATCGGATTGGACTTTACCGTGTCCATATATTTTTTGCATTGCACCACCGTGCCGCTTATAGTTCCGTTTAATCCTTCTTCAGCCACAATTATTCTGCCTACGATGCCCAAGCGTTCGCAGAATTCTAAATGCTGTTGTGCAAATTCTTCAGCATTAGGTATGCTGGTGTATTTGTAATAAAGTAAAGTCTGATATGGTTTCATTCGGACGCGAAGATAATTCATTGCCGCATTTTGTGAATGATGCGCGTCATGCAACTGAAAAATCTATTTTTGAACGGTAAGAAACCACACCAATTATGTATTCCATACAGCAACGTTTACAAAAAGATTTAGAAGAAATTAAAGCCGCAGGGCTTTATAAAACGGAGCGGGTAATTACTACTCCGCAGGGTGCCGACATTAACACCACTGCGGGTAAAGAAGTTATTAACTTCTGCGCAAACAACTATCTCGGTCTTTCTTCGCACCCAAAAGTTATTGAAGCTGCAAAGAAAGCGATTGACACACACGGCTATGGCATGAGCAGTGTGCGGTTTATTTGCGGCACGCAGGATATTCATAAAGAGCTGGAGCAAAAGATTTCTGATTTTCTGGGAACAGAAGATACCATACTTTATGCGGCAGCATTTGATGCCAACGGTGGTGTGTTTGAGCCTTTGTTTAATGAAGAAGATGCGATTATCAGCGATGAACTGAACCATGCTTCTATTATAGATGGTGTTCGTTTATGCAAGGCAGAACGGTTCAGGTATAAGAATAACGATATGGACGATTTAGAGGCGCAGCTCATCGCCACACAAAAAAATCGTTCGCGCATAATTGTTACTGATGGTGTGTTTAGTATGGATGGAACCATTGCACAGCTTGATAAAATTGTTGCCCTTGCCGATAAATACAATGCCATGATAATGGTAGATGAATGTCATGCTTCGGGCTTCATCGGTAAGACCGGACGCGGCACACCGGAGTATTGCGGGGTGCATGGCAAAATCGATATTATCACCGGAACGCTTGGCAAAGCGTTAGGCGGAGCAAGCGGTGGTTTTACTTCAGGCAAAAAAGAAATTATCGAACTGCTTCGTCAGCGCTCTCGTCCGTATTTGTTTAGTAATACTTTGATGCCAGCTATTGTTGGGGCGAGTATTGCCGTATTAGATATGTTGAGTGAAACCACTGCGCTGCGCGATAAGCTGGAAGCCAACACCAAATATTTCCGCGAGCAAATGACCGCTGCGGGGTTTGATATTAAACCGGGGGTGCATCCTATTACACCCGTTATGTTATACGATGCGGTGCTGGCGCAAAACTTTGCCACTAAACTTTTAGACGAAGGCATTTATGTTATCGGTTTCTTCTTCCCCGTAGTAGCCAAAGGCAAGGCACGCATACGCGTGCAGGTTAGTGCCGCGCACGAGCAGGAGCATTTGGATAAATGTATTGCTGCGTTTACTACGGTGGGTAGGCAGCTGGGGGTGATAAAGTGATTCCGAAGGGCACTTTAATACTTCCCAAAAATTTCTTCCACCTTCTTAAACCGGTAGTCGAAAATCTCTTTCAGCTTGTGCTTAACTATTAAAGCGTTGGCTACATCGCCTAAAATACCAAAGGGAATCTTGTAGTGAACAATGTCTACCATCTCTACTCCGCGATCAATTTGTCTTATAAAATGTTTGTGGTGCCACAAATCATACGGACCAAAGCGTTGTTCGTCTACAAAATACTCGCCCTCTTTTACATGCGTAATCTCCGTTACCCAATTCATTTTAATACCCAACAACGGGCTTACTTTATAAGCAATAATTAAACCGGCATACATCACATCGCTTGGTGTATCGGTAGTTACTTCAAAGCCCATGCTTGGCGGTGTAATTACTTTAAGGTTAGCTGGCGATGACATAAAACTCCAAACCTCACTAACCGGTGCAGGAATTTTTTGAATGGTTTGATAAGAATATAGTTGGCTCATAATTTTCAGTAGTAGACAATTGGCAGGAGAAAAAGTTCGGGTGCTACAAACTATCTCATTATCGCTTCGAGCCAAAGCTGCGCGTGAACGTTCAACCCTGTTTTACTAAAATGGCAGTTATCATACCGGTAAGCGTTATCCAGCGAATCTGTATTAGGTCCGTTAAAAATCTGAAAAGAATCGCTCGCCAAGTTTCTTTGAGCTTCCTGTAAAACAAAATCGGGAGCACCACCGCAGCGCGTTGCCATAGCTGGATAGACCGGTGCTTCTATTCCAAAGTTTCGCAAATAGTTCACCAGCAAATGAAAATTGGCCGTGTAGCTTGCAGCATTCTGTTCTGCCGATACACCACCCGAAAGCAGTACATGATTACTCTCGCCTTGATGCCACAACACATGTGTTACTTTTAACCCCGAGTTATTTAAATGCTTCACGGTTTCGGAAATCAGGTGGTTTAAATCTCCTCCAGGTATCCATTGTTCAATCTTTGTTCCGCCAAGTGCGCAGGGAACAATAATTACTGTGCGGGCAAAATTATGCTCTACTATTTTATCTCCTAACCTGCTCCAAACACTACCTGATTCTCCGTTGGCACCCTTCAGCGGGTCGGTAAGCGGATAAAGTGTTTCTTCAAAATAATTAAACGTGTTTTTGCAATGCGCTTCATACTTACTTTCGCCAGCATTAGCGGCATTCGACTGACCCATTACTAGCAAAACCAATGTATCATGAACAGGATTGCTGGTAGTGCAATCGCGTTTTACAACGGTAAGCGAGGCATCTGTTTTACAAGCGTTCAGAAAAACAATTACAAACAAAAACAGCAAGCCTGCCAGTGGTTTCATATCATTTACTTAAAATGAAAATTAATAAATTGCAAGATGCATTTGAATAACGATAAACTCAAACAATCGCTTTTTCTGCTAACGCTTTTCGTACTAGGCGGCTTTTTATTTTGGTTATTAAAAGGATTTTTAAGTGCCTTCTTAGGTGCGGTAGTTTTTTATGTCTTACTGCGTCAACCGTTTTTCTACCTCACTCAAAAAGCAAAACGCAAGTGGAATAAAACGCTGGCAGTAGTAATGTTGATGTTTGCTTCCTTTTTAGTTTTAGTGATGCCGGTTTTTCTTGTGTCAGTCATGTTATCCGGTAAGGTAAGTTACCTCATTACCCACTATGAAGATATACTGCGCATTGGTCAAGAGTGGAGTAATAAGGCAAAAGATTACATGGGTATAGATTTGCTTTCGCAAGATACTGTAGGGAAACTTACTTCGTTGGCTGCCGATGTGGTGCCGGGTTTTTTATCAGCAACCTTAAGTGTGGTAGCCGATATTTTTGTGCTATATTTTATGCTGTACTTTATGTTGGCTAACGCGAAGACATTTGTAGCGTACATTAGAAAAAGTCTGCCTTTTAAGAACGAAAACAACGCGCTGTTATTAAGCGAGTTAAAACTTCAAACCATTTCTAACTCTATAGGCATACTGGTCCTGGCTATCCTGCAAGCTATTACTGCCTATATCGGCTACCTCGTCTTCGGTGTAGATGAACCTTTGTTTTGGGCCGTGCTTACCGGTGTTATGAGCGTAGTGCCGGTGATAGGCACAACAATTGTGTGGGTGCCTCTGGCAATATTTTTGTACGCAGCGGGCAACCATTGGCAGGGTGCTGCACTGCTTATTTATGGCAGTGTAATTATTACTAACGTAGATAATGTGTTCAGGTTTGTGGTGCAGAAAAAGCTTGGCGATACACATCCGCTCATTACCTTCTTTGGTGTTATAATTGGCTTACCGCTATTTGGTTTTGTAGGAATTATTTTTGGACCGCTGCTTATCTCTTATTTTATTCTGTTGCTCAAAATTTATCGCAACGAATATTTCGGGAAGGAACATTAAGCATTAAGAAAGCTCTTCAACGCTTCATACTTCGCTTCTATCAACACGCTCTTCTTTTGCAAATGCAGAAGATGTTTCATGGATTCGGGAAACTCGATTGGCACACCGGTGGCTCTTTCAACCACATCGCTAAACTTAACTGGGTGAGCAGTTTCTAAAAATAACCCCGAAAGGGTTTGAAACCCTTTCGGGGTTGAAGCCAAATATTTTTCTAACGATGCATAAGCCACCGCACCGTGCGGGTCGAGCGTATAGTTATAGTCTTTATAAACGCGCGAAATAGTGGCTGACGTTTCTTCATCGCTGATAGAATAACTGCTGATAAAGTTTTTGATGCGCTGATAATCGTTGCCAAACATTTCGAGCAGACGTACCAGGTTGCTCGGGTTGCCTACATCCATTGCATTCGAAATAGTAGCCACAGCTTGTTGCGAATTCAACTGACCGGATGAAAGATACTTGGTGAACACATCGTTACTGTTGCAAGCAGCCACAAAATGCTTCACCGGCAAACCAGAAACCGCAGCAATTAATCCCGCACAGATATTTCCAAAATTTCCGCTGGGCACACACACAATCGGTGGTTCTTCGTTTTGCCACTGTTGCAAAGCATAGAAATAATAGAATTGTTGCGGCAACCAGCGCGCTATGTTTATACTATTAGCAGAAGTAAGAAAATGCTTTGCGTTTAGTTCGGCATCCATAAACGCCTGCTTCACCATCTGTTGACAGTCATCAAACGTTCCCTGCACTTCAAGCGCTGTAATGTTTTGCCCAAGTGTGGTTAATTGCAACTCCTGAATTTTGCTCACCTTACCAGCGGGATAAAGAATAATTACATCCACGCCTTCTACTCCTAAAAAACCATTAGCCACCGCACTGCCGGTATCGCCTGAAGTAGCTACAAGCACCGTTATCTTACGGCTATTAGATTTTGAAAAGTGGCCCAGACAGCGACTCATGAATCTTGCGCCAACATCTTTAAAAGCGAGCGTTGGTCCGTGAAATAATTCGAGCGAGGAAAAATTATCCGAAACTTTTACGAGAGGAAAATCAAAGTTGACCGTGTGTTCGCAGATTTGAAATAAATCCAACTCGGTAATTGTATCTCCCACATAAGGCCGAATAACTTCAAATGCAATTTGCGATTTCGATTTTTGTTTAAATGATGAAAGAAACTGATTTGATAAAGCGGGAATCGTATCCGGAAAATACAACCCCTTATCCGGTGCTTGCCCGCGAATGGTAGCTTCTCTAAAATTTACTTTCTCTGAATTATTGTTGGTGCTGTGGTAAAGCATCGCTGTTTAAGAATTTACAACTTCAACACCGCGAGGATTTACGGTAGTTAAATGAATATGAAAATCAACTCCTATTTTTTCATACACGGTGCGCATGGCTTGTTCAACTGCTTTAGCTGTTGCCTCATCTTTACTCAACATAAAAACCGATGGCCCAGAACCGGATATGCCTCCGCCCAATGCACCGGATTCTATACACGCTTTTTTTATTTCATCAAAACCAGGAATGAGCATACTGCGCACCGGTTCAATTAAAACATCAACTAATGAGCGACCGATTAAATCGTAATCTTCCTTTATAAAACCAGTAACCAGTCCCGCTACGTTCGCCCATTGGGTAATAGCATCTTTCAGCAAAATCTGTTTCTTCAAAATCTGTCGTGCATCGCTGGTCTTTACTTCTATTTGCGGATGAATAACCGTTACATACAAAGGCGGAAAGTTCAACGGAATAATATCGAGCGGGTCGTTACTGCGAATGAGCGTAACGCCTCCGTAAATACAGGGGGCAATATTATCGGCATGTCGCGAACCGGATGCTACGTGCTCGCCATAAGTGGCAAACTGCACCAACTCTTGTTTTGCAAACCGGTTGCCAAGCAAATGATTTGCCGCTACCACCACACCAGCTGCGCTTGCTGCACTTGAACCTATGCCGCTACCGGGCATAATCATTTTTGTGCTTTCAATTTCAAAGCCAATTTCTTCTTTTATTTCCTTCATCATGGCAAACAATGCGCCACCAAAAACATTTTTTTCAGGTTCGATAGGAAGATTAAAACTGTCTTTATTAACGATGCGTATTTCTCGTTTATTGAGCAACCGCATCACCAGTTTATCACTTGGCGCGTATAGGGCAAGACCCAATACATCAAAGCCACAAACAATATTGGCGACAGTAGCGGGCGATAAAACAGTTACTTGTTTCATAGTTAAACGGCTCTTAAAATATCAGCAAACACACCCGATGCTGTTACATCCGCACCAGCTCCTGCGCCTTTGATTACTAAAGGTTGCTGCGAATATCTGCGCGTGTAAAACAACACCACATTATCTTTTCCATATAAATGATATAAGTCGTGCTCTTTACCGATATGCTGTAAACCAACTGATGCTTTTCCATTTTCCAGCTGGGCAACAAATTTTAGTTTGCAGTTCTTTGCATTGGCTTCGTCAAACAATTTTTTGAAATGCGACTCATGCTTTTCTAATGCTTTGTAGAAGGCCGGCACATCACCTTGCATACATTCTTCGGGCAAGAAAATATCGTTAGCAATATGACTCATCTCCATTTTATTTCCGGCTTCGCGGGCCAGAATCAAAATTTTGCGCATTACATCGGTGCCTCCTAAATCTAACCTTGGATCCGGTTCGGTGTAGCCTTCGTCTTGCGCTTGCTTAACTACACTGGCAAATGTTTTTGTGCCATCATAATTATTGAAAACAAAATTCAATGTGCCACTAAGCACCGCTTGCATTTTCTGCACTTCATCGCCACTGCGCATTAAATCATTCAGCGTTCCTATAACCGGCAGCCCTGCACCCACATTCGTTTCAAACAAGAACGATGTGTTGAATTCGCGTGCCGTATCTTTTAATTGCTCGTAATTGTTGTAAAAAGAAGACGCTGCGATTTTATTGCAAGCCACTACTGATATACTTTTCTGCAACAGTGAAGCATAAGTTTTTGAAACTTCTTCATTAGCTGTTACATCTACAAAAACAGAGTTGCGCAAATTCTTCTCCTGAATAAATTTTATCAACTCATTCAACTTCATTGGCGCAGCTTTCTTCAATTCAACTTCCCAACTATTCAAATCAAGCCCTTCTTCATTAAGTGCAACTTGTTTACTGTTGGCAATAGCCACCACACGAATGTTTAAGCGCAAATGCGTTTGCAGATATTCCAGTTGCAGCTTTAGTTGTTCAATTAAGCGTTTGCCAACATTCCCCGCTCCCGAAATAAAAAGATTCACTTGCTTGTAAGTGGTTTCAAAAAACTCTTCGTGCAATACGTTGATGGCTTTTTTTACATCCGGTGCTGTAATAACCGCAGAGATATTTTTTTCCGAAGACCCCTGCGCAATGGCACGAATGTTCACGCCATTCTTTCCCAGCGCGCTGAACATTCTCCCGCTAATACCCGGATGGTTTTTCATGTTATCGCCAACCAGCGCCACAATAGCTAATGAATTTTCTACGCTTAACGGTTCTAATTTTTTTGTTCCTATTTCATAATCAAATTCTGCATCCACTGCCGACTTTGCTTTGGCAGCGTTGGCTTCATCAATAGCTACACATATCGAATGTTCCGAAGAACTTTGCGTAATCAGAATCACATTTATTTTTTCTTTCGATAGAGCCTCGAACAAACGTTTCGAAAAACCCGGAATACCAATCATCCCGCTTCCCTCCAGCAACAACATAGAAACCTTGCCGATACTTGAAATACCTGTTACCACATTTTGGTTAGCATCAGTTTTGTTTTCAATCAGCGTTCCTTCATCATCGGGCGCAAATGTGTTCTTAATCCAAAGTGGCACTCCTAAACTCATCACCGGTTGAATAGTTGGCGGATAAATAACCTTAGCACCAAAGTGAGAAAGCTCCATAGCCTCTTGATACGAAATGCGCGGAATCACTTTTACGTTCTGCACCAAGCGCGGGTCGGCTGTCATCATGCCGCTTACATCCGTCCATATTTCTAAAACACTTGCTTTAACTGCGGCAGCAAAAATTGCTGCGGTATAATCTGAACCTCCACGACCAAGCGTGGTGGTAACACCTGTGGCATCACTTGCAATAAATCCGGGAAACAGATAAAACGCAGAAGGTTTTTCTTTTACAAAAGCTGCAACTTTTTTATTAGTCGCATCAAAGTTTACTGCGGCAAACGTGTAGTTAGAATTTGTTTCTATCAACTCGCGCGAATCTTTCCATTCGTGTTTTACATCAAGTGATTTTAGTTTGTGTGAAATAATGATGGACGACATTAGTTCCCCAAAACTTACAATACGGTCAAGTGTGCGGATAGATAATTCGCGTAGTAAAAAAACTCCTTCACATATAGCCTCCAGTTCGTTGCACTGCTTTTTTATTTCGCTCAAAATGGCACTTTGATTCGCCACTGGTATTAAACCCTTTACCGTTTGCAGATGGCGTTGCTCAATAGCACTTAACTTTTCTTTGTAGGACTCATTTCCGCTTGCTGCTAACTTTCCTACATCAATCATCATATCAGTAGTTCCGCCAAGTGCAGATACCACAACCATAGTCTTGCCTTTTGCAACTGCTTTCTGTACTATAGCAATCGTCTTCAAAATATTTTCTGCGTTGGCAACCGAGGTGCCTCCGAATTTTAAAACCTGCATCTACATTTCTTTTGGGCGAATATCCTGTGCTTTACAATGAAATGCGAGAGGGTTTTTAAACAGCATAAAGCAGAATGCACACTAAGCAGTCCGCTTTTCTTTCAGCCAATAAACAAAGCAGCCTAAAGCAATTACGCTAATTGCGCCAGCTATGTAAAACCAATCGGCTGAAAAGAAGATGAAAAGCCACACTGCAATTCCAACAAGAGCGGGCAAAGGATAAAGCCACATGCGGAAAGGGAAATTTTCTTCCTTAAATTTTCTATGATAAAGTAAAACCCCGATGCTTTGACCGAGAAATTGAACGATAATCCGCATGACAATAATGGCAGTAATTACTTCCTTCATTTTAAAAAGCAAACTGAAAACAAACGCAACACCCGCAAGTACCAACAACGAAACATGAGGAAAGTGTTTTGTTGGATGAAGTTTTCCGAACGCGGAAAAGAAATTTCCATCTACCGCTGCGGCATAAGGCACACGCGAATAACCGAGCAACACAGCAAACAAGGAAGTAATGGCAATGAACAAAACCAAACCGGTTGCGACAAGCGCAATGGTGTGTCCATAAATTTTCTCGAAATATAAACTAACAATAAATGGAGAATCCTTTGCTTCCTGCCAGGGAATTATCCCGAGAACAGAAATCTGCATCAACAAATACAGCGTTGCAATAATGGCAATAGAAATAAATATGCTTCGTGGAATATTGCGCTCAGGTTCTTTAATTTCTCCTCCTAAATGGCATACATTATAATAGCCGAGAAAAGAATAAACAGTTTTAATACTCGCTTGTCCTAACCCCAAAAAGAAAACCGGTGTAAGGTCAAACGCATCTTTAGAATATGTAAATGCTAAAGCAGAATTAAAATTCGGAACTGCGCTAAGAATTAACCAAAGAATTGTGCCACCAACAATCATTCCCATAAACACAGAAATTTTTCCGATGTCAGTGATTTTGCGATAGAGAAGAAACGTAATTAGAACAACCAAAGCACCGGAAACAAGTTTCTGTTCAATTGTAGTAAGCGGAATTAAAAAAGTGAGATACTGCGAAAACCCGATAGCACCGGATGCTACCACAAGCGGAGCCTGAATAATTGTTTGCCAGATGTAAAGGAACGAAAGCAATCGTCCCCATTTTTTCTTCCCGTAAAGATTTTGAAGAAACGAATAACTACCTCCGGCTTCGGGCCATATAGCACCAAGTTCTGCCCACACAGAGCCATCGGCAAATGAAAGCACCGCGCCTAGCACCCAAGCCAAAATGCATTGTGGACCGTTCATTGCTCCTATAATAAATGGAATGGTGATGAACGGACCGATTCCCACCATATCAATGGTGTTGATGGCAACAGCTTGCCTTAAACTTAATCCGCGAATGAGCTTGTTCACAAAGTGAATTTATGATTGCTAAGTTTACGATATGAAAAATCTTTTTCTCTTCTCGCTACTTGCTTTAGCCATTCAATCAGAAGCACAAAAAACCAGTCCTAAAATTTTGGTGGTAACCGCTCACCCCGATGACGAAACCGGAATGGCTGCGGTTATTTATAAAGTAACACACGAAATGAGCGGCACGGTTGACCAATGCGTTATCACCAATGGCGAAGGCGGATACAAGTATTCTACACTGGCAGAATCGTATTACAATTTAGAATTGACTGATGAAAAAGTTGGCAGAGAAAATTTGCCACGCATACGCAAACAGGAATTAATTAATGCGGGAAAAATTATAGGCACTAACAACATTTTCTTCCTTGATCAGAAAGACGCGCATTACGGCTTAGATGAACACGAGCCACTTGATACAACATGGAATGTAAGTTGGGTAACTACCCGCTTGAAAGAAATTATGACCACCACTAAATACGATTTTGTGTTTTGTTTATTACCGGTTCTCGAAACTCATGCACATCATAAAGCAGCATCTCTTCTTGCTTTGCGAACCGTTCAATCGCTTCCACAAACTCAACGACCAATTGTGTTAGGTGTTTCTGTTTCAAACCTAAAAGACACTTTTCAATTTCAGCAATTGAAAGATTATACCGAAACAAAAGTGGAAGGAAAGAGTGCCGTGTATTCGTTCGACAAAACGGTTGGCTTTGGTTACAAGAATAAGTTGAGCTACAAAATAGTAGTGAACTGGGAAATTGCAGAGCATAAATCGCAAGGTACTATGCAGCTGGCCATGAACATGGGCGACTACGAAATCTACTGGCTGTTTGCCCTGAATCCACCCGATGCAAAAGAAAAATGCAAAACGTTTTTCGAATCACTAAAGAAAATTCCGTATAAAAGTAAGGAATACTAATAGAGTGAGTTGCGGTTTCTGTTCCAAAACTTCACCAATAGAAAACCAAATAATGCGCCACCTAAGTGTGCGAAGTGTGCAACGTTATCGCCTGCGCTCATACTTATTCCGCGATACAATTCGTAAACCACATAAAGCGAAACAAAATACTTTGCCTTAACCGGTACGGGTATAAACATTAAATACAATTCCGTGTTAGGAAACAACATGCCAAAGGCAATCAGAATTCCGAAGATAGCACCGGATGCACCTACGGTTGGCGTTACATACATAGAAGCTGCATCCGGAAATTCGTTCAACAGTTGAATAGATGGCGCAAAATAGCCGGTGTAATTATGGATAATCCATGCCTGCACGGCTGTGTGTAGCACCATTGCGCCTAAACCGGTTATAAAATAAAAAGACAAAAATCGTTTTGGGCCCCATACCTGTTCTAAAACTGTTCCGAACATAAAGAGCGCAAACATGTTGGAGAATATATGTCCAAGGTTTCCGTGCATAAACATGTGCGTGACAAGTTGCATGGGTTTAAAATAGGGACTTGCTGGATAGAAGAGTGAAAACAATTCATACATTTTCTCTCCAAAAATAGAAGTGGCGATAAACACCACCACATTAACAGCAATGAGATTGAACGTTACGCTTCGTGTATTGATGTTATTGAACATGTGCGGCAAATGTAATTGAAGACATTAAACGATTGGGCAGTGAGTTTATTTGTTCTCGAAACGTTTTTCTAATTCATCGTTGTTGATGGTAATAAAAGTAAATCGCCCATTGGGCGAGGTGAAGGCATTTTCGCAAGCGAACAATTCATCAATCAAGGTTTTCATTTCTTCTACCGAAAGTTTCTTCCCTGCTTTAATGCTTGAACTATGCGCTAATGATTTCGCCAGCATTTCGCGTTTAGAAAGTTTAGTGACCTGTGAGTTCATTTTAAATTGCTCAATCAGCTCTTCAATCATTTTCTTCTCATCGCCTTGAAGAATATCTGCCGGAAAACCGTGGATGACAAAACTGTTTTTGCCAAACTCTTGAATATCGAAACCAAGATTGTTTATTTCGGGCAGTATCTGCAATAGGATTTGTGTGTCCATTGCATTCAAGTCTAAGTTTTGCGGGAATAACTGTCGCTGACTTTCGTTCCGGTTTCTATCTAACAGCTTTAAATACCGCTCAAACATGATCCGTTCATGTGCGGCTTGCTGGTCAATCAAAATAAAACCACTCTTGATTTGCGAAACGATATGCCGGTTCTGAATTTGATGCGGAGGAACTGCTTCTTTGTAGCTTTCATGCTCCTCTATCCTTCTTGTTTCCGATTTCTGATTTCCGTCTGTCAACTGCTGCTGCTTACGGCTGCTCACGGTATCAAACGCATGTTCCCAATTCTTCAAATTATTTTCTTCTCGCTTATTAAGCGATTGGAAATTTGAGGGCGGGGCATACTTCTTCGCATCGCGTGTTGATGTGGCCTGTTGCGTAATCTCCAACCAAGTTCGCGGCTGTTGCGTAAATGTGTCGTTATTGTTCAGATGGTGCTCTTGATTAAAATCTAAAGTTGGCGAAACGCTATACGCACCAAGCGCATGCTTCACTCCAAGATTCACGAAGGTGTAAACCAGTTTTTCGTCCTCAAACTTGATTTCATATTTAGCAGGATGAACGTTGATGTCAATTTTTGAAGGGTCAATATCTAAGAACAAAACATAGAACGGATAACTACCCTGCGGCAACATTTGTTCAAAGGCCATGCTAACTGCATGGTTCAGATAAGGCGATTTAATGTACCGGTTGTTTACATAAATAAACTGTTCGCCTCGCGTCTTCTTGCTAAACTCCGGTTTACCGGTAAAACCGTAAACATGCAACGCATAGCTTTTTTCTTCTACCGGTACAATCTTCTCTGCATAATTATCACCAAACATGGCAACAATGCGCTGCTTTAAATTGCCCGATTTCAAATGATACATCTCGTAATCATTATTAAAAAGCTGAAACCCGATTTTAGGATGCGCCAACGCGATGCGCTGAAATTCTTCAATAATATTTTTTAGTTCAACGGTATCGCTTTTCAAAAAATTTCTGCGGGCAGGAACGTTGAAGAAAAGATTCTTCATGGCAATCGAAGTTCCCTCTTCGGTCTGGCAAGGCTCTTGCTTCAATACTTTCATTCCCTCTATTTCAATACAAGTTCCCAATTGCTCACCGGTTTGGCGGGTTTTCATTTGTACTTGCGCGATTGCGGCAATAGATGCCAGCGCCTCTCCACGAAAACCCATCGTCCGAATATTGAACAAATCTTCTGCCGCGCGAATTTTTGAAGTAGCGTGTTTCTCAAAACACATCCGCGCATCGGTTTCGCTCATGCCGCAACCGTTATCTATTACCTGCACTAAACTTTTCCCCGCTTGTTTTACAATCAGCTTAATGTGCGTAGCGCCAGAGTCAATAGAGTTTTCCAGCAACTCTTTTACAGCCGAAGCGGGGCGTTGTATTACCTCACCGGCAGCTATTTGATTAGCAATATTATCGGGTAAAAGACGAATAATGTCCATGAGCGCGCAAACTTAATTAAATGCACTTCTTCATAGATAGAAAACCAATAAGTTATTCTTTTCCTTTCTCAAAGACTTCGCAGAATACACAGAAAATGCAATTCGTTTCTGTGTATTCTGTGCTGTCCGTGTGCAATGCAAAAATTCAATCAACATAAAACAGTAGAAAAGTCGTTAATAGAATTAAGCAGGGCACGATAAATGTTTTGTCTATTCGCAACAGTGGTAATTAGAAATACGAAATTAGAAATACGAATTATGACCAAGCATACTTGGCTTCTTATATTGTCCGTTGTCTGTTGTCTGTTGTCTGTTGCTCAAAATCCTGATTTCCGCAATTGGAAAAACGATAAAGCGTGTGTAAAGTGGGTTGATTCGGTTTACAGCAAACTTACAGTTGAAGAACAGATTGGCCAGTTTTTTATGCTTGCCGCTTATACCGATGGCAAAAATTATAACATGGATTCGGTTTATAGTTGGCTGAAACAAGGCAAAGCCGGTGGGGTTATTTTCTTTAAAGGTTTGCCAGAACCACAAGCCGAATGGACAAACCGGATTCAGGATTCCTCGAAAGTGCAGAGCTTTGTTGCTATTGATGGCGAATGGGGTTTGGGTATGCGGTTAGATTCCACCATCTCGTTTCCTCACCAAATTGCGCTTGGCGCGGTAAGCGACAACAAATTAATTTACGAAATGGGTCGCGAGATTGGTCGCGAATGCAAACGCATTGGCATCAACATCAACTTTGCGCCCGATGTAGATGTAAACAACAATCCGAACAATCCGGTGATAAACGACCGCAGTTTTGGCGAGGACAAATTCAAAGTAGCGTTAAAAGGAATGGAATATGCCGATGGTATGCAGGATGAAGGTGTGTTGGCTTGCGCTAAACATTTTCCGGGACATGGTGACGTAAATACCGATTCGCATTTCGATTTACCATTGATTACGAAGAGTGCAGCCGCTTTCGATTCGCTGGAGTTTTATCCGTTCAAAATTCTATTTAAGAATGGCGTGGGCAGTGCTATGGTGGCGCACTTAAATGTTCCTGCTTTAGATTCAACCGGCACACCAGCATCCATCTCTTACCGCATTGCTACCAATTATTTGCAAGATACGCTGGGATTTGATGGCTTAGTATTTTCCGATGCGCTAAACATGAAAGGTGTTGCCAAATATTACAAACCCGGCACGGTAGATTCGCTGGCGTTTTTAGCCGGTTGCGATATTTTGGTTTTTAGTGAAGATGCTTCGAAAGGCGTTGAAAAAATAAAAGCATCGGTTGATAGCGGTTGCATTTCACTTTATGAGTTGGAATTGCGCGTAAAGAAGGTGCTGGCTTACAAATACAAACTGGGTTTAAATAAACCGCAATATGTGGCGCTCGAAAATCTGCGCGATGATTTGAACAATACGAATGGAAAAATGATTCGTCAAAAATTGTACGAGCAGGCAATAACGCTGGCGGCTAATCAGGATAATTTATTACCGTTTAAAGATTGGAATTACAAGAAAGTAGCTTCCGTTTCTATTGGTAATTCCGATGTTTCACCATTCCAAAAACACATCAACAATTTTGCGGAGATTGATTTTTTCAACCAAAGTTCGGAGCATAATGAAAAGGAGTTCAACGCCATTTTCGATACCCTTTCAAAATACGATTTAGTAATTGTGGACCTGCACGCAATGGTTCGCGCGGCTGCAAAAAATTATAACGTAACTGAAGAAACCAGAAAGTTTGTTGAGGCACTTACCGGTAGAACAAAAGTAGTGTTATCTGTTTTCGGCAATCCGTACGCGCTTAAATACTTCGAATACATTCCCTGGATTTTAGAAGCTTATGAAGACAACGATGCCACCAATCTTGCAGCAGCAAATGCTTTGTTTGGTGCCGAAAAAATTTCGGGAAAGCTACCAGTTACTGCTTCGTCAACTTTTAACGCCGGTACCGGTTTTAGTTCCGATTCTGTTTATCGTTTAAAACTTTCTATGCCCGAAGAGGTTGGCTTGCAAACTTCTGCCTTAAAGCAAATGGACGACATTATTCAGCGCGGAATTGATGGCAAGGCTTTTCCTGGTTGCCACTTGCTGGTAGCTAAAAACGGCAAAGTAATCTGGAACAAAAGTTACGGCACAAACATTTACGAAACCCGCGAAGCCGTTACACCTTCTGCATTATATGACCTTGCTTCTATTACTAAAGTTGCCGCTACCACTATTGCGGTCATGAAATTGTATGAGCAGAAAAAAATCAACCTCGATAAAACTGTTGGTGATTATCTGCACTTACCTAAAGATGCCACCATCAAGAATTTAAAACTGAAAGATGTGCTAACGCATCAGGCTGGGTTAAAGGCATTCTTTATGTTTTACAAGAATACTATCGATAGCAACTTTGAAAAACACTATCGTAAAAGTGCTGATTCAACATTCGCTGTTCGTGTAGCCGATTCGCTTTTTATCCGCAACGATTATCCCGATAGTATGTGGAGCATTATCAGTCATTCACTGGTAGAGGAGCATCCTAAATATGTTTACAGCGATAATGATTTTTACATTCTTCAAAAGATTGTAGAAAAGGTTTCGGGCAAAAAGTTAGATGCTTTTGTAAACGAGAATTTCTATCGCCCAATGGGGTTAACACGAATCGGATTTAAACCTACCGATAGGTTTGCGCGCGAAAGAATTTTGCCCACCGAAAACGATTCTGCTTTCCGCAAACAAGTGGTACGAGGTTATGTGCACGACCCCGGTGCCGCCATGTATGGCGGGGTAGCGGGACATGCCGGTGTTTTCAGCAATGCATTTGACCTGGCTGCGCTTTTTCAAATGTTGCTGAACAACGGAACTTACAACGGCAAAAGACTATTGGATTCAACCACCATCCGCACGTTCACCACCCGCCAATCAAAAATTTCGCGCAGAGGTTATGGCTTTGATAAACCTGAACCGGATGTGAGCAAAGCATCGCCTTGTTACGATGGCGTTCCACTTTCGGTTTTTGGCCATACCGGTTTTACGGGCACCTGTGTTTGGAGCGACCCTGAAAATAAACTCACTTACATTTTCTTAAGCAACCGGGTTTACCCCAATGCCGAAAACAACCAGTTGGTGAAAATGAATATCCGCACCGATTTGCAGGAAGTGATTTATAAGGCGTTGAGGAAGTAAACTTCTCTTCTTACAATCTGTTTACATTCGCATCGTCTTACATAAAACGCTATTGAATGAATATTGGAATTGTTTGTTACCCAACGTATGGCGGTAGCGGTGTAGTAGCTACAGAATTAGGAAAGGCTTTGGCGAATAAAGGACACAAGGTTCATTTTATTACTTACCAGGAGCCGGTACGGCTTGATTCTTTTCACGAGAATATTTTTTACCACGAAGTTTCAGCATTGGATTATCCATTGTTTCAGTATCAGCCTTACGAAAGTGCTTTGGCCAGCAAAATTGTAGATGTAGCGCAGTTTGAAAAGCTGGATATTCTGCATGTGCATTATGCCATTCCTCATGCTTCTTCTGCCTTAATTGCGCGGAGTATTTTGAAGGAGAAGGGTTACAATTTTCCTTTCGTTACCACATTGCACGGCACCGATATTACGCTGGTTGGTAAAGACCCCGGCTATAAACCGGTGGTGGAATATTCTATTAACCATAGCGATGGCATTACTTCGGTTTCTAAAAGTTTGAAAGATGATACGTATCAGAACTTCAACATTACGCGCGAGATTGAAGTGATACCCAACTTTATTGATTTCTCGCGTTTCAAAAAAACCGATAAAGACCATTTTAAAAAAGCCATTGCGCCTAATGGTGAAAAAATTCTGACACACGTTTCTAACTTCCGTAAAGTAAAACGAGTGGAAGACGTGGTGAAGATGTTTGGCGAGGTGCGTAAAAAAATTCCTTCTAAACTTTTTTTAGTTGGCGATGGACCGGAGCGGATGGGAACAGAAATTCTTTGCCGCAACCTGGGCATTTGCGAGGATGTTCGTTTCCTTGGTAAGCAAGATGCGGTGGAAGAACTGCTCGCAGTTTCCGACTTGTTTATTCTTCCTTCCGAAACTGAAAGTTTTGGTCTGGCAGCTTTGGAGGCCATGGCTGTAGAAGTTCCGGTTATATCATCTAATGCCGGTGGACTATCCGAAATAAATATTCAGGGTAAAACCGGCTTTATGAGCAACGTGGGCGACTTTGAAGACATGGCGAAGAATGCCATTTACATTCTGCAAGATGAAACGCGCTTAAAGGAGTTCAAGAAAAACGCTTTAACTCACGCCAAGACTTTCGACATTGCAAATATTCTTCCGCTTTACGAAACTTACTACGATAAGGTAATTAACCATTACAACGATTTAGATTTTGTGATTTAAGGTAGGTCTCGTACAGAGGCACGGAGAGGAAAGACAGAGAAATAGAAAATTGCTTAAGGCAAGCTCGCCTTGAACGCATCGTAGCCATTGTTTTCTGTAGAAACAGATGGGTTACCAAGACAGCCCAATTCATTTTTCTTGGTATGAATGTTTGTTACACGGTTATCGGGGTTAGGGTGCGTGCTTAAAAATGCAGGAACCTGCGAGCCACCGGCAGCTACTATCTTTTCAAAAAAATCGGCTGCACCATCAGCCCGGTAAGTAGTAGGACAAAGGTAAACTACCGAAAACTCATCGGCCTGTTTTTCGTCTTCGCGGCTAAATGCAAGAGTAGATAAGTTAGCGGCTATTTCGGCAATTTGCCTGGCACTGGTTGTTCCGGCAACAATACTCACCAGAAGCGATAAACCATATTGTTTGGTCATTTTCTCAGTGCTGTGGCGTTTATCGGCATGTGCCATTTCGTGCCCAATAACACCGGCAAGCGAGGAAGCATTATCTAAATATTTAATTAAGCCCGTGTAAATATAAATGTAACCGCCCGGAGTGCAGAAGGCATTCTGCGTGTTATCGTCTTGAATAATGTAGAGTTTCCAAACAAAATCGTTGGCGTGCTCCAACTGTCCTCCGGCTAAAATCTGTTGCTTTAAATTTTCGAGATACGCATAAGAGGAAGCATAAGTTGTTTTGCTTAACAAAGGATACTGCGCTGGGTTATTGGCAATTTCGGTTTCCATTTGCGCGCCAAAGGTTTTGTCGTCCTCAATGGTAAAAATGTTGAGCCCGCCTTTTTTGCAAGCGCTGAAAGAAAGGATTACCGTAAGTGAGATAAATAGGGATAGAAATAATTTTCTGTTCATGGTTCGTGTTTTTGTAATAGCAGCAAATTAGAGTCCAAGTTGTGCTTTGTGAAAAACTATCGACTAGCTTCCTGTAATAATTTTTGTTGGATGGTAGCCACTACCACATCAATGGCTACTTGGTTTTCGCCACCTTGCGGAATAATAATGTCGGCAAAACGTTTGGTGGGTTCAATAAACTGCACGTGCATTTCCTTTACCAGCGCATATCGTTCAATTACCTGATGTGCCGTTCTTCCGCGCTCGCGCATGTCGCGCTCAATAATGCGGATAAGGCGGTCGTCCGGTTCGGCATCTACAAACAACTTCATGTCGCACAGGTCGCGCACGCGCTTATCAGAAAACAGCAAAATGCCTTCTACAATAATTACATGGTTGGGCTCTACACGAATGGTTTGCTTTTGGCGGGTAGAAGTAATGTAATCGTAAACCGGCTCTTCAATTGCCTTGCCTGCGTGCAGCAATTTCATGTGCTCTACCAACAAGTCAAACTCAATACTTTCCGGATGGTCGAAATTAATGTCCGCTCTTTCTTCTAATGAAATATGGCTGTTGTCTTTATAGTAACTATCCTGCGAAATAATGGTTACCTCCTCGCGCGAAAAAGAACTCATTACCTTCTTCACTACTGTGGTTTTACCCGAACCAGAGCCGCCTGTAATACCTATAATAAGCATCAGAAAATTTTTCGGCAAGATAATAAATGACCCTAAGCAAGCGTTATTATTTGGTCAAGCTGTATTATAAACTAAAGCGATTCCTATGAAAACCATCTTCACTTTACTATTGGTAAATACCATTTTATTAAATGCCGAAGCCGAAACTGTTTTCAAACTTTCAGAAGCTATTGATAAAAAACTGGTGCGTGTAAATATGAGTGGCGCACGAAGCGATACATCGTTTAAGGGCGAATACTCCTCGCACTATGGGCCTTGTATAGCAATGGAAGTTAGCAGTGCCGTCAATGAAAACTTAAACATTCAACTCGAATACGGCTACAAACTGGTACCCGATGATTCTACCCTGCAAACCATGATTGTAACACAAACGCTTATCGTAAAACTTTCGCCTAAACAGAAAAAGAACTACCGCATTTATGCCATGTGCAGCGAGGCTCACGATGGCGGGCCATCGCCCGATGCAAAATTTGTTTTGCGTCACCGTGCTACCGGTAACTTACTTGGTGTTACCGAACTGCTAAACCGGAAAAAATATCAGGGCGATGCTGCGCAGAACGCGGTTTGGTGTTTTACCAATAACTACGAACTGAATTCTATTTACAGCACTGATACCATCATGATGTACACGCTCCGCAGGTTTGTAGCCAAAGCAAAAGGAATTGATTTGAAGAAAATTTATGAAACACCGGAAGCCACAAATTCATACGTTGAGCCGGTTCGCACTTTTACCACCCGCACCGTTTACTCCGGCAGTTTGAGTTATAGTTTTTCAAGAACTTCAAAAATTATGATTGCCCTGTTTGATGAAGACAACCACATGAAAAAAGTTTACGTAAACAACGAAACCCAACGCGAAGGCGAATACACTTATAACTACCAAATAGGCAGCGATGAAATGAACGACAAGAAACATTACCTCCGCATGTTCCGCGATGGAAGGTTAGCGGAAGAGATTAGTATAATACCGAGCCAATAGTCAAACAGGTTTTATGGAATTTTTTCTTCCCCGCATCTTAATTGAAACAATTTTGTATGAAAATTTCCATCCCAAAACCCTGCAACGAAAACTGGAACGAAATGACTCCGCAACAGCAAGGAGCATTTTGCAAAGTATGCGCTAAAGTAGTAGTTGACTTTTCGAGTATGAGTGATGAAGAAGTGCTCCGCTATTTCGAAAACAAAAAAGAAGAAAAAACCTGCGGGCGATTTCGCGTGTCGCAGCTTTCGCCATACGAGGTAAAAGTAAATCTGCAATCGGTAGCCGCGCAAAGAAGCTTTCCTAAAATTTTTGCAGCATCTCTTTTCATCTTCTTCTCCTCTTTTTTTTGTATGCAAAAGCGATACCGGTGAACCGATGATGTTTAATGTTATACCAGTAGATACATTAGATACTATTTCGCACGTGATTCGAACCGATTCTGTTTCTACTGCCGATACAGTTGCTCTTACTCCCATAGATTCAACAGAAATTAATCCAATGATTATGGGAGGAATGGTTGTGCCAATTGAAGAAGCAGTAGAAGTAGCCCCCGAAATAATAACCGGAGACGTAGCTGTTGAGCCCGTAATGGTTGGGCAAGTTGTTCTTCCTCCGCCACCCCCGCCAATGATTATGGGAAAAATGGTTTGCACCAAACCCAAACAGGAAAACAAACCGCCAAAGCAAAAACCGGTGGAGAGAAAAATAAAGGGCGAAGTAATAATGTTGGGAGAGTAAAATTTTAAAACGTAACTCCAACATTTATTGAAAGCCGTTGATAGGATCGTTTGATGTTATATATAGTTCCGTCCCCACCTACGGTGTACCACCATTTTGTTTCGCTTTGGGTGCTCTTGTAAGATGCCGATAAAATTACTGAAGCGCGACTACGGGTATAAATTCTTACTCCGCCTCCGCACGAAACATACAAGCCACCTTTGTTTTGGTATGTGAGATAATCTGGGGTTTTCTGTTTCCACATTACTGCATAGCCTACATCGAAAAACGCATAAGGTGTAACTCTTCTTTTCAAAAACTCGCTCGATACCCGCAGATAAAAAGGCGAGAAGGTTTGCCGGTAAGAAATCATTCTATCAATACCCACACCTGCTGCTACATACAAACACGGCCATACTTGGTAACCGTTTATACTGTGCAACGAAATGCCAAAATCATCTTCAGGATTATTGTTGTAGTAATAGTTAGGGTCACTATCGTCTCGCTTTAAATTAGCCCCATAAATAATTCCAAACTCGGTTTGGTTGCGGAAACCACGGTCGCGCCTGAAATAGTTTTTCTTTATTTCCTTTAACTGATTCTTAAGTGTGCTTTCTTTTTTAATTGAATCAATTTCGCTTTCATCAAAAACAAAAACACTTCCACCCAATAACTCTACATTAATTTTTGAAGAACTGCCTTGTTCCTCCTTTAGGAGGTTAGGGGGTGTTGTAATCTTTCCGCGAATTATACTTCCGCTTTTGAGGTAAACCACATCTTCTATATTAGATTGCGCAAAGGCGAACGAAGAAACGAGCAAGAGCAGTAGTGCCGCAATATTTTTCATAGAAATTTTTAAGGTCAAGGCAACGGTTTGTGAAAAGTAAACGTTTTAAACCTGAAAACCGTTGCCTCTATTCTAAAAACCAATACCATGAACCGTATCAACCTCAAATCATTTTCAGCCGTTATTATTCTAAGCTTTTTTCTTTTTTCCAGTTGCAAAAAGGATAAGTGCGAGCAAACCGTTACTTATAAAAAGTACACTCCGGTTTACATGAGCTATGAAGAATTACGCGCTTCTGTAAAATCTGAACCGGCATTAGCTTTAAAGAAACCCGGCAAAATTTACATGAAGGGCAATTACATTTTTGTAACTGAGGTGGACAAAGGCATACACATTATTGATAACTCCAATCCTTCTTCACCACAAAATATTTCGTTCATCAACATACCGGGCAATTTAGATATTGCTGCGGTTGGCAACACGCTTTATGCCGATAGCTATATTGATTTAATGGCTCTTGATATTTCGAACCCGCTGAACGTAACCGTAACCAAGCGCGAACAGAATGCTTTACCCGATCGCATTTACACCAGCGGCTACTATGCCGACCCAACAAAGGGAGTAGTGACCAACTGGAAAGAAGAAATGGTTACCGAAAAGTTGAGTGGCGATTGCAATGCAGGTGGCGGCTATTGGGGTCGCGGACCCTGGATGGAAGGCGATGTGTTTAACTCAACTACTACAGGTGGTGTAGCTACTTTCAATAAAAGCAACAGTGCACCAGGCATTGGCGGCTCCATGGCTCGGTTCACTATTGCTAACAATATGTTGTATGTAGTTGATCAATCATCATTGCGCATGTTTAGTATCAGCGGTGGGCTTTCATCATTAGGCACTACTTCGGTAGGCAGAAATATTGAAACTATTTTCCCTTACAACAATCACCTTTT
>CAMBIM010000009.1 GCA_945867505.1 Chitinophaga pinensis | reverse complement strand
GAAGAGGTATTTGGAGATTATCTAAAAAACCAATTACATAAAACAGAAAGGCTCGTTATTAAACGAGCCTTTCTGTTTTATGTAATATCTGAATTTACTTGTGAATGTCTTTCAGGTATTGGTCAAGGGCAACTAAAATAGTAGGGGTTGTTCCAAGAGGAGCCATAATATGAAGTTTCAATCCTTTATCAAGCACGGCATCGGCAGTAGTTTTTCCATACGCACCAATTTTCAATTTCTCCTGTTTAAATTTCGGAAAGCTGTTGAACAATGAATGAATACCACTCGGGCTAAAAAATATCAGCATATCGTATTCCGATGGCTTCACGGTTTTTAAATCGTTCGGCACTGTGCGATACATGGTGCCTTCGGCATAATTGAAATTGTTAGCCGCCATAAATGCAGGAATTTCATCCTTGCGAACTTCCGCACAAATGTATAAGAAGCGTGTTGCATCACGATGTTTGATTAAGAGCGTACGCAATTCTTTGTTATTGTTCATGTCGCCATAAAACACTTTGCGTTTTCTGTATTGCGTATATTTCTGTAAGTAAAGTGCAATGGCTTCGCTGGTGCAAAAGAATTTTGTTTCCTGACTCATCTTCACGCGTAGCTCATCGCAAATGCGGAAGAAGTGATCAATAGCGTTGCGGCTGGTAAAAATAATCCCGCTGTAATCATTTAACGAAATACGTTGCTTTCTAAAATCTTTTCCGGCAACACCTTCCACTTTTACAAAAGGCGAAAACGTAATTTTCAGTTTATACTTTTCAGCTAAATCGAAGTAAGGAGATTTAGGGCCTTCCGGTTGCGGTTGCGCAATCAGTATGTGTTTAACTTTAGTTTTGGGCTCTTTAGAGAGTAGTTCCGCGTAGTTCTTCTCAAGACGTTGAGGAATGATGATTATCGGCTTGGCGGGCTTTTCGGGCTTGGCTAAAAAAGAAGTAGCACTCTTGTCAGGTGATATCACATCAGCCTTCCGTTTTAGAGTGCTACTACTGTTGGATGTTTTGCTGCTTACTAAGACACGTTTCGTTTTGCGAGCGGGTTTTTCGGCAGCAGTTTTTTTTGCAGCAATTTTTTTAATTACTTTTTTTTTGCTGCTTTCTTAGCTGCTTTCTTAGCAGGCTTAGCCGCTTTCTTAGCAGCTTTCTTTTTTGTTGCCATGGTTTAGATAATTGTTTTGGTTAACAATTTGATAAATAGAAACATCAACGATATCTCTACAACACAAACGTAAATAAAAAAGTGATATACGCTTCTGTACAGCAATTTGTATGCTGTGGATAACGCTCGCCAAATAAAAATTAATGCGAACACGACAAAAAATAAAATGGTGATGATGAAAATAAAATTGAAAAACTTAACCGGTGCTACATAAAAAATAAATAACGCTGGAAGCAGCGTCAATCCTAATGTTTTGCATAGTGTAGTGAAGTTGAAAATGTATTCATCGCACACTTGTTGCAGTTCAAATATTTTACCAATGAATTGAACAACGATAATTTTCCCGATGTAAAAAAATGTGAATAAAAAGATTAAAAAAAGTACAGAAGAAAAACTTTCTAGCGATAAAACATGAACATACTTCATTAAAAAAAAACGTGCGTACAAACTTATGGCGACTATAAAATTTGCATTCAGTAAAATATCTGCAAAGGAAAGTTCACCGGATTGTGTTCTGAAAATTTGTTGTGATAAGTTTTGATTGAACACCGATTGCAACATCTCTTCTAAGTATTTGCTGAAAGCCGTTTTTACATAGGTAAGCGCGGCTAATAACAACATCAGCATTACAAAGATGAATCCGTTGCGTTGAGCTGAATTGAATTGCTGAATATCATTTAGCACAGGTTTGTTTTCTTCCGCTAAAAACGATTGGTAATTGGAATAGTCAGCATACGTGTGATTGATAATTGAATCAATCGAAGGACACTTCGCTGCTGAAATAGAATCAGCTTCGTGCTTTAAATAAACAGAATCTGTTTGCGAAAATCCGCTTATGGCAATGAAGAGAAATAAAAAAAGAGTGGAGAGAAATTTCTTGAGCACTAAAAATAATTGACGTAGCCTATATGAATCTTCGCTGATTTAATGGTTAACTTATTATCTAACTGTTTTCCCATGGCATATGTAATTCCAAATATGCCAACTTTAGTTTCAATTGCCGCTCCTGCACCAAAGCCGAAAGGAAAATCAACCGGTCCTTTTCCAACTCTTGCATCCTCTACCACTGCCGCATTGAAGAAAGTGCTAAAGTATGAATTCTTAGAAAGCAGAAAACGATACTCCACATTCGCCATAGCGTAATACGGAGTAAAAATAGATTGGTCATCGAAACCGCGCAAAGTGTTTACTCCGCCTAATCTGTATTTTTCGTTATCATAAATGTTACGACTATAAAAATATTTTCCTTCAAACGAAGTTTTGATGGTGTGGCGCGATGCAAGTTTCCAATACTTGTCAAACGCTAGTGCAATACTAAATTGAAATGTTTTCAAACGCGCATTATCATATAAATAGTCAAAGCTTTTTTGTGCTACTTCATCATATAATCCAACTATGTTGTTGTTGCGTTTTATTTTTTTGACTCCGGCAGAACCGCTTACTTTTAGAACATAACCGTCTACAGGGTTGAATCGGTAATTCAATTTTTGCAAAAAATATTCCAATGCAAACTCGTTGGTGCTGATATCCAAATTTTTAGGTAGTGAGCGTGTTTGACGGATGTATGCTGTATCAACATTGGTGATGATGGAAATTTTTTGCCGCAATGAAGCTTTTAAATAGTTGCTTCCTACAAACTGGTACTGCACTCCGTAATCGCCATCAATATCTACATAAGAAGTATCACGTTTGTAAAGTTTAAACTGCGCATTAATGCCAAGAGGCAAACCGATCAGGTAAGGATAAACTAAACGCACATCAAGCTCCTGCGTTTTGGGTTGTAGTTTTTTCCATTGTAAGTAAAACTCTTCGCCCACACCAAATAAACTGAACAGATGAATACGCGCTTCTCCGGTTATTAAAAGTTTTTGTCCGCTTGAACCGGGAAGTAATCCAAGAAGAAAATCAAACTGGCTTGACTTCTTATCCTTTAAATATAAATTGACTTTCGCTTTTCCGTTTTGAAAGGCTACCGTGCGCGGCTGAATAGATTCCGCAAACTGCAACTCGTTAATTCGCTGTTGAATTTTTCTAACGTTCGATTCGTTATACGGCTTGCCAACTTTTATACCCAAGTAATTGCGTAAGAACATTTTCTTGGTTTTTGTTTTGCCAAGTATTTGAATGGAGTCGTAAACTATCAGTTCGTTCTTCTGCAAATAAATTTTTGCTGAATAGGAATTTTGAAACGCAATAAAGCTGTCGAGCCTTATACTGGCAAATGGATAGCCAGTGTTTTCACACTGCTGAATAATTTTTGCTTTCACCACTTCTGCATCGCCAATCGGAATTTTCTTTCCGTTCAACACCGAACTTTTCACTCCCGCACTTGCCAGTAGGGAAGGGTCAACATTCCCATTTTGCAAAACAATGTCTTCAAACTTATCGCCTACATATATATATATGACAGTTTGGGCGCTGTCGCTTACCGTGCTGTCAATAGAAGAAGCGAGATAGCCGAACGAACAAATTTTGTTGAACAAATCTTTGGCTTCGGCATTTGCCTGTAACGAATCTTTAAAATGGTTTTTATAAGAAAACTTCTTGGTGAAAAAATCTTTTGGCTTATCGGCACCAACCACTTGCAGCGAATAACTATTCTGACTGAAACAAAATTTCAGCAGGAACAAAAGGAAGATGGTTGACGTAAATCGCATTACTATTGAACGAAGATAACGTGAAAGTGCATTTTGTATTTCACTTTGTAGTCCTTACTTCGCAAATTCTAATGGCAGGCATTTATATTCATATCCCTTTTTGTAAGCAGGCTTGCCATTATTGCAATTTCTATTTCAGCACTTCACTGGGCAATAAAGACAATTTCATTAAAGCATTGCTGAAAGAAATAGAATTGAGTAAAGATTACTTAGCGGGTGAAAAAATTGAAACCATCTATTTGGGTGGAGGAACTCCTTCGCATTTAAAAATTGAAGATTTAAGATTGATAACAGCGAAACTTCTATCAGTTTATGATTTGAATGAACTTAGAGAATTTACCATCGAAACCAATCCAGATGATCTAAAAGATGCGGAACTCATTAAGCAAATAGGAACGCTGGGTGTAAACCGTTTTTCTATCGGAATCCAATCTTTTTTCGATGAAGATTTGAGATACATGAACCGCGCGCATAACTCCGATGAAGCACTTTCGTCTGTTAAGCGTGTGCAGGATGCCGGTTTTGAAAACATAACTATAGATTTAATTTACGGCACACCAACCATGAACGATGATAAATGGAAGCAGAATTTGGACACGGCTTTCTCATTAAGCGTTCCGCATATTTCCTCATATGCTTTAACGGTAGAAGCAAAAACATCTTTAGAAAAGCGAATTGGAAAAGGCGAATCAAAAGCTGTTGATGAGGTGCAATCGGCAGGGCAGTTAAAAATGCTGATGAACGAAATGCGCGCGCATAATTTTGAGCAATACGAAATCTCCAACTTTGCTTGTAATGGAATGTATGCAGTTCACAACACCAACTACTGGCTCAGTAAAAAATATTTAGGGCTTGGCCCATCAGCACATTCTTTTGATGGGAATTCAAGAAGATGGAATGTTGCGAACAATGTAAACTACATCAAGAGCATTAACGCTGGCAAAATTTTGTTTGAGGAAGAGGTATTGACCGAAGTGCAAAAAGTGAATGAGAAAATAATGACTTCGCTCCGCACTCAATGGGGGTTGGGAATTATGAATTATGAAGTAGGAATTAGGAATGAAATACTAGAGAGTATGAAAGGAATTGACTCCTCTCATTACTTACTCGAAAACGATATTTTGAAATTGACTGAAGAAGGAAAGTTGTTTGCCGATTCTATTGCGGCTTCGCTTTTTATAGAGGAATAGGTTATAAGTTAAAGCGCCCTGAAGCTATTCTTAAAATTTACTAGTCGCTACCTTTAACTCTATAGCTACTAAACTACCTACTATTACCAGTTCGGTTCCAAAATAAATCAAATCTAAAACTGTCAATATTGGGTAGAAGTAACATACAAGTCCAATGGTAACAATGCAATAAATAATATTCGCAACTGCAATTGCTTTTAGATAGGGTTGCCAATTTTTACCACTAAAGAAATAACAAGAAATTGAGTAAGTAGAAAACAGGTAAGCAACTAAGGATAAATAGTTGAGTGCTTTTTTCGGCATTCCAAAAGAATCTTCAAGCCTTGTTAAAACAGAACCAACAAGAACTGCTGTAACAAATGCACCTAAACTGTCTATGAGAAATAGCAACTTAGAATTTAAGGCAAATTTACCTAGCATTAGTCGAATTGATTTACTTCTATTGCTGCAAACATCTGTCTACTTCCACTCAAACGTTTTCAGCATTTGTTTTACATCAGCTTTTACAAAATCAAGAACGGGTGCCATGCTGTCGGCATTTGGCGGACTGTAAAAGTAAAGTGCACCACGTATAAAGTGACGATTGCTATCGGTCAAGAAAAACTGAACATTGCTGGCAGCATCTCCACCTAAATCGTAAAGTATTCCTCCAACGCCATGCGCGTTATCAATTTTTATCTCATCAATGTAGTTTGCTTTTTTGGTGTGCTTAAAAGCCATTTTGTGTGCATCTTCTACCAAGCGTTCCAGATTCATTGTGTCATTAATGTCTTTATAAGTAAGATTCACCACTCCGTTAAGTGCAGGAAAATAAACGTTCAACCAACACTGGTCGCTGGTCAATCTTTTGCCAAGGTAAGTGGTGTCCCGAGCTACTTGCGCGTAAACCGGCTTTTCAAATTTAAACGGACATTCGGCGGGATCATACATTTCGTATTCCCGTTCAGGATAAATTACTCGAGGATATGCTTTTTGTTTAGGAGAGTAATCGCCATGGCAGCCAGTAAGCAATAGGCAATACGCAATAGGCAATAAAATACAAGCAACAAATCTTTGCCAACTGTCAGCTGCCAACTGCCAACTTGTATTTCTATACCTCATTCGTGATTTTCACTTTTTCAATTCTATTATTCAACACCGATATGATGGCGAATTTGTAATTATTCATTCGCAACTCTTCGCCATTTTTAGGAATGCGTCCGGCAATTTCAAGTATTAAACCTGCAAGGGATTCCGATTCGCCTTTTATTTCTTCAAACGTATCAAGTTCTATTTCCATTAAGCGGCAAGCATCGGTCAACGGAGTTTTTCCATCAAACAAAAAATTCTTGTCATCAATTTTTCGGAAACCGGTTTCAGTTGCTTCATCAAACTCATCGGTAATATCGCCCACTACTTCTTCTACAATATCTTCCAGCGTAATAATGCCGCAGGTGCCACCGTATTCATCTACCACCACCGCCAAGTGTTTTCTGTTCTGTTGAATTTCGCGCAACAAGTCATCAATCTTTTTTGTTTCCGGCACAAAGAAAGGTTCGCGCACCATACTCTGCCAACCAAAACTTTCATCTTGATTCAAATGCTCAATCAAATCTTTTATGTTCAGCACGCCCACTACGTTATCGGGATTTTCTTTAAAAACCGGATAACGCGAATAGCCATTCTCTCTTACAAAAGCCATTAGCTCGTTAAAGTTGAAATCATAATCGAGCGAAATTACATCGGTGCGCGGGCGCATGACCTGCTTCACCATAATGTTTCCGAAGTGAACTATTCCTTTCAACAACTTGGCATCTTGCTTAGATTCTTTTTTCTCTACCGTAATTTCAATAGCCTTATTTATTTCTTCAATATCAATTTCTGCATTGTGGCGTTTTAATCGCTTTTCTATGGATTGCGTTCCGCCAACTAAAAGAAAGTTTACCGGTTGCATCACTTTTACCAGTATGTTTAAAAAGCCGCTCATGGCTCGCGCAATTTTTACTTTGTTGTGTGTGGCATAAACTTTTGGTGTGGCTTCGCCAAACAGCACCAGGAAAAAAGTAACAATCAAAACGTTCCAAATAAATTCGATGGCGTAACCGGGAAGTAGAAAAGTGCCGAAAGCAAAATCCTGAAAGTTGAACATGCGCTTGGTTACATAATAAGAAGTAACCACCACGCCAATGTTCACCAAGTTATTGCTGATAAGAATTGTTGAAAGCAGATACCGCGAATTATCCAGCAACTTGCCCACGCGGTTATCCGCTGCATCTTCGCTTTCGCGTAGCGAATCTACTTCTACATTGCTCAACGAGAAGTAAGCAATTTCAGTGGCAGACATTACTGCTGAGCAAAAAATCATAACCAGAATAATACCGTTGGCAACAAAAACAGAAGTAGTGGGCGCGTTTAAAAGCGCCTGATGAATAATTTGCAAACTGACGGGAGAGTCCATATTGGAGAGTGGTAAATACCAAGTGGTGAGAAATATTTCTCACCACTTGGTATTGGCTAAAAAATTAAAAAGGTAAATCGTCATCGGCAGCAGATGTAGTTGCCGGAGCTTCCTGATTGGAGGATGAAGTGTTAGATGATGAAGAATAATTTCCACCACCGGCAGAATCTTTTTTGCTATCGAGCATTTTAAAGCCTTCGCAAACTACTTCGGTTACGTAGCGTTTGTTGCCGTCTTTATCATCATAAGAACGCGTTTTTATTTTGCCTTCTATGTGAACCAAGCTGCCTTTCTTCAAATATTTTTCTGCTACCTCGGCTAACTTAGGTGTAGGAATTTTTACGTTGTGCCAATCAGTCTGCTCTACTTTGTTGCCTTGTTTGTCTTTGTAACTATCATCCGTAGCAACGGTAAATTCGGCAATTGCGCCACCGTTATCGAAATGTTTTACAACCGGGTCTTTGCCCAATCTGCCTATAAGAAATACTTTGTTAACCATGACTCTGAATTTTGTTGTGATATAATTTGTAGAAGTCTAAAATAAGGACTTTTCAAGTAAATACAAGTGTAGTGTTTTTGGAAAGGCGAATTTAGAAAGTGCGTTCAGCTTTACTTTCTGAGCATTTGCCAATGAGAATGATTTAAAATCAGTCAACTCCACTTCAATAAATCGAAAATGAATTTTGCGGTGTGAAAGCAGTTGAGTAGTTTCTTCCGAATACGATTTAATAGCAAATTGTTTTGTGCCAAGCTGCTTGACAATGGCTTCTGCAAAACCCTTCTTCAAGGTTTTTGGCGTTTCAATCATCGGCAATTCGTAAAGGTTTTGCCAAATATCGTTTCCCGTTCTTTTTCTAATTACAATTTCCTTATCGCTCTTTATTAATAGATAATTAAAGTAGCGGTTGGTGATTTTTGTTCGCTTCTCCCTATACGGAAGTTGTTCAATCAACTCATGATTTTTTGCCACACAAATTCTCGTAAACGGACAATCTTCACACTTCGGATTTTTGGGCGAGCAAACCACTCCGCCAAAATCCATGATGGCTTGATTGTATGCAGCAGGATTTTTTTCGTCAATTAACTCTCGCGCCAGTTGCGCAAATTTCTTTTTGCCTTCGGTCGTATCAAACGCAGTTTCAACCCCTAACACGCGAGCCAACACGCGAATTACATTTCCATCTACCACTGCCTTGTTTTCGCCAAACGCAAACGAGGCAATGGCAGCGGCAGTATAATCGCCCACGCCTTTTAGCGTCTTCAATTCATCAAATGTTTCCGGAAATTTTCCTTTAAAATTCTGCTGAACGTTCTTAGCCGTTTCATGCAAATTTCTAGCGCGAGAATAATAACCCAAGCCTTGCCACAACTTCATTACATCATCTTCTTTAGCGTTCGCCAAATCTTTTACAGTAGGGTATTTTTGTTTGAAGCGCAAAAAATAAGGCAAGCCCTGCTCCACCCTCGTTTGCTGCAAAATAATTTCGCTCAACCAGATGTAATACGGATTTTTTTCTCCCTTCCACGGCATCTCACGCGTGTTTTCTTCTTTATGCCAGTTAAGTAAGATTGTAGCGAAAGATTTGTTTTTCATCAAATTGTGTAGCAAAGAAGAAAGTTTTTGTTTGAAAAAATATTTGCCACCTTTATACAAGAATTATAATTTGCACTAAATCTAAACCCAAGCGTATGAGAAAAGTTGACATAGTAAGTAAAATCGCAGATGTAACAGGTGTTCCTAAAACCGATGTACTAATAACCTTAGAAGCATTTTTTAAGGAAGTAAAGAATCAAGTAAAAAGCGGGGAGAGTGTATACGTAAGAGGCTTTGGAAGTTTTATTCCTAAAAAACGCGCACAAAAGTTAGGCAGAATTATAACCCGAAACGAAACGGTAGTTATCCCTGAGCATTACATTCCTGCCTTTAAGCCAGCACAAATTTTTATGGATCAGGTTAAAAAACACTTAATACCCGGTCAAGAGCCGCATCCGCAAGGTCAACCCGAAGAAGGGGAATAAATTTTTCGTCAATACAAATTTAGGAATAGGTTTGCGGCAAGTTCGTAAACCTATTTTCGTTTTATATTATGACTAGAAATCAAATCATTGTCGTTTCCCTTTGTGCCGTGCTTTGCTTTGGCATATATCTTTTTGCTGATACTAAAAAGACTAAACCCGAAAAAACAGCCGATGGCACACAACCTGCTATGAAGCAAGAGGAACAACACGCTCACGAAAGTTTAGATATTGAACAATATATAAGGGAGACCAACTCCAAAATTGCTGATAAGGCAACACAGGCAAAAATCGAGAAGCTACTTCAAGCGGGTTCTTATAAAGAAGTAATTACAGAGTATCAGAAACTGGACAAGCCTATTGCCATTGCTTACTATGCCATTAAGCTGGCAGAAAAGGAAAACACCGCAGATTCTTATATAGGTGCTGGCGATTACAACACCATGCTCATGCAAACCGCACCTGACGAAAAAGCCAAGAATTTTTTGAGCAGCAACGCGGTTTCGTGCTACCAAAAAGCAGTTGATTTAGACTCTACTAATACCAACAACAAAATACGTTTGGCAGGTGCTTTTATGGAAAATGGCGGTGCGCCCATGCAGGGAGTTTCTATTTTGCTGGAAATTGTTAGGCAGGATTCTACCAATGTAGATGCCCTGTTAATGCTGGGCAGATTCGGGATAATTTCAGGGCAGTATGATAAAGCCATTGCGCGCTTAGAAAAAATTTTATATTTGCGACCTCAAAATTCCGAAGCGCTACTGATGTTAGCAGAAGCTTACAACGGACAGGGAAACAAGACAAAGGCAGTAGAAATGCTGGAACGCTGCAAAAAAACAGTTAGCGACCCTAAGGCGAAGAAGGAAATTGAGAATTACATACAGAGTATTAAAAAGCCTAACGGCTAACCATTTAGAAACAATAAAACACGAGCCATGCCTTGCGGAAAAAAGAGAAAACGTCATAAGATTGCTACCCACAAACGCAAAAAACGTTTGAGAAAGAACCGTCACAAGAAGAAGTAATTCTTCGCGTTGATGCGCGGGGTGCCTTCACTCATCCCGCGTATCGCTAACGCACTTCATTCCTTTACTTTACTCGGACCTACCTTACCGAATTTTTCAACATCCTGCCCTGTGCGGGATTAAATTATTTATTGTGAACAAAGAACTGATTATTGATTCAAGCCCCGAGGGGATTGATATTGCTTTGTTAGAAAACAAGTACCTGACCGAACTGCATCAGGACAGAAGCAGCAACCAATTTACGGTTGGTGATATTTACCTTGGAAAGATTAAGAAGATAATGCCCGGCTTAAACGCGGCATTTATTGAGGTAGGGCACGAAAAAGATGCCTTTTTGCACTACACCGATTTGAGCCCCGATATTCGTTCGGTAATGAAATTTACCACACAATGTGTGGCGGGAAACGTTTCACCCGAGCAAATGCTGAACGGGTTTGACATGCAGAAAGAAATTGTAAAAACCGGTAACGTAAAGGAGGTGTTGCAAAGCAAGAACCATTTATTGGTGCAAATTCTTAAAGAACCGATATCTACCAAAGGCCCGCGATTGACTTGCGAGATTTCTTTGGCAGGACGGTTTTTGGTTCTTGTTCCTTTCAACGATTCGGTGGGGGTTTCTAAAAAAATTGATTCGGCAGAAGAGCGCAAACGATTGAAGGTGTTGGTAGAAAGCCTGAAGCCTAAGAACTTTGGTGTAATTGTAAGAACCGTGGCTGCTGGTAAAAATGCGGCAGAGCTTCATCAGGATTTATTGCAACTGCAAAACAAGTGGCAGGAAATGATGCGCAACCTGAAGGGGGCTGTGCCGGTTACTAAAGTGCTAAGCGAGATGAACAAAACCACGGGTATTCTCCGCGATTTGCTTTCTCCGCAATTCAACAAAATTGTAACCAACGATGTAAAACTGGCTAAGGAAATTGAAGATTACATTACACTAAACGCACCCGAGAAAAAAGATATTGTTCAACGCTATAACGGCACTGCGCCTATTTTCGACCATTACGGAATTACCAAACAGATTAAAGCTTCGTTCGGCAAAACGGTGAACATGCCTAATGGCAGTTATATTATTATAGAGAAGACTGAGGCCTGCCACGTAATTGATGTAAACAGCGGTCACCGCACCAGTGTAGATGGCACGCAGGAAACCAATGCGCTGAAAGTAAACATGGAGGCGGCTGAAGAAATTGGACGGCAACTTCGTCTGCGCGATTTGGGTGGCATTATTGTTATCGATTTTATCGACATGAAAAATCAGGATAACAAGAAGGACTTGCAAAATAAAATGAAAGAGATTATGGATAGCGATCGCGCTACACATACCATTCTTCCACTTTCGAAGTTCAACCTTATGCAGATTACGCGCGAACGTGTGCGCCCCGAAATAAATATTGCTACCACCGAAAGCTGCCCTACCTGTGGCGGCACCGGAGAAATTACTTCATCGCTCTTGTTATTAGATACTATTGAAAGTGATTTAACGCACCTGTTGACAACGCATGCAAAATTGACCTTGTATTGCCACCCGATAGTTGGTGCTTACCTTCGTAAAGGATTCCCTTCGCTGCGCACCAAGTGGTTCTTTAAACACAAAAAATGGATTTCGATTAACCCAAGCGAAACACTGGGAATCACCGATTACAAGTTTTTTGATGATAACGATGAGGAGATAAAGATTGACTAAGCAACTATTGCTTATTAAATAAAGTCAAATAATCAAGAACGAATTGACCATTCTTTCTTCTCCATGCAAGGGATAGGAATTTAGCTCCTACAGGAAGAAAGTAATAGGCTATCATATTATATCTGCAAAATTATGGGAAAAGAGCCTAAAGATGTATCAACTCTCGAGATTCTTTAAATATTTACTTTTACTACATCAGTCAACCTTTTTTGAACGATACAAAACAATTATGGCAGATAAAAAACTAAGAATAGCTGTTCAAAAATCGGGGCGGTTGAATGAAGATTCGCTCAAGCTGATTAAAGATTGTGGCATTGCCATTGATAATGGCGAAGACCAATTGAAAGTAACCGCAAGAAATTTTCCCTTGGAACTTTTCTTTTTGCGCAACAGCGATATTCCTCAATACATAGAAGATGGTGTGGCGGACATTGCCATTATTGGCGAAAACCTGCTGATTGAAAAACCGCATGAAGTAAAAGTGATTCAACGTTTAGGTTTTAGTAAATGCAAAGTTTCGCTGGCTATACCTAAGAACGAAAATTATAACGGGTTGAATTATTTTGATGGAAAGAAACTGGCAACTTCTTATCCGAATACACTTCAGCAGTTTTTGAAGAAGAATAACCTGAGTGCAGAGATTCATGAAATTTCAGGTTCGGTGGAAATTGCTCCGAACATTGGTTTGGCAGATGGCATTTGCGATATAGTAAGTACGGGGTCTACTCTTTTTAAAAACGGTTTGAAAGAAGTGGAGGTTTTGTTTCAGTCAGAAGCAGTTTTAATTACCGGCAAGAATTTAAGTGCAGAGGCTAAGAACTTGTTCGATAAATTATTGTTCCGAATAAACGCAGTTTTGTCGGCACGTAACAACAAATACATTTTGCTGAATGCGCCCAACAATAAATTGCAGGAGATAATTGCCTTGCTGCCGGGAATGAAAAGCCCAACCATTCTTCCTTTGGCAGAAGAAGGCTGGAGTTCCTTGCATTCGGTTATAAGCGAAAACGAATTTTGGGATAAGATTGATGGATTAAAAAAACTGGGCGCTCAGGGAATTTTAGTGGTGCCTATTGAAAAAATGGTGATGTAAACCCCTAAATTCCTTAAAGGGGACTTAAATACAGAGATGCAAATTGTAAAATATCCAAAGCAAAAAGATTTAGAAAAATTGTTGAAGCGGCCTTCGGCAGATAGCGCGGCTATTGAAAAAACAGTGCAGCAAATTCTGAATGAGGTGAAAAAGAATGGCGATGCTGCGTTAAGAAGTTATGCACTGAAGTTTGATAAAGCATTTGTGAAAGAACTTGGGGTATCAGCTAAAGAAATAAAACAAGCGCAAGGGTTAATCGATAAAAAGTTGAAGCAGGCAATTGAAAGAGCATACAGCAACATCAAAAAATTTCATCAGGCACAGCATCTGAAAGAGAAGAAAATTGAAACCACTAAGGGTGTTGTTTGCTGGCGCGAAAGCAGAGCTATACAAAATGTAGGTTTGTATATACCCGGGGGAAGTGCGCCTTTGTTCTCCACTGTTTTAATGTTGGCTACACCTGCAAGTATTGCAGGCTGCAAAAGAATTGTGCTGTGCACACCACCTAATGGGGAAGGAACAATTCATCCAGCTATTTTGTTTGCTGCGCAACTTTGTGGCGTTCGTGAAATATATAAAACAGGTGGAGCGCAAGCAATAGCTGCAATGGCATACGGAACAAAAACTATTGCGAAAATTGATAAGATTTTTGGACCTGGAAATCAATATGTAACTGTTGCTAAGCAGTTAATACAAAAAGAAGGTGTGGCTATTGATATGCCCGCAGGACCGTCAGAAGTTTTAGTGGTAGGCGATGAAAGTTGCGAGCCTTCTTTTGTGGCAGCCGATTTGCTTTCGCAGGCAGAACATGGCGCAGATTCGCAGGTAATATTTGTTGCGATAAAAGAAAGTATTATAACAAAGGTGAAGGATGAAGTTGCTCATCAGTTAAAAGAATTGCCTCGCAAAGATATTGCAGCGCAAGCCCTTCTGCACTCAAAAATAATTTTGGTTAAGAACAAGCATGAAGCGGTTGAAATTATAAATCAATACGCACCGGAGCATTTGATATTAGCAGTTAAGGATGAAAATTATTTTATAAAAAATGTGGTGAATGCCGGTTCGGTTTTCATTGGCAATTATACCCCCGAAAGTGCCGGAGATTATGCCAGCGGCACTAATCACACTTTGCCAACTAATGGTTATGCAAGAGTTTACGGGGGAGTATCGTTAAATTCTTTTGTAAAGAAAGTTACCTATCAGAAAATTTCACCGAAGGGAATTAAGAATATAGGAAGTGTGATTGAGGTAATGGCAGAAGCCGAAAATTTGTCAGCGCATAAAAACGCGGTAAGCATTCGTTTGAAAAAATTAAAGAGCAAGTAATGTTTGATGTAGAAACTATTATTCGTCAGAACGTTCTGAACCTAAAACCTTATTCATCTGCCCGCGATGAGTTTAAAGGAGAGGCTTCTGTTTTTTTAGATGCTAACGAAAACAGTTTTGGTTCTCCGCTTACGGAAAACTACAACCGCTATCCTGACCCATTACAGAAAAAGCTGAAAGAGAAAATCAGTAGTATAAAAGGCGTTCCATCTCAAAATATTTTTTTGGGTAATGGCAGCGATGAAGCTATTGATGTGCTGTTTCGCATTTTCTGCGAACCGAAAACGGACAACGTAATTATCTGTCCGCCCACTTATGGTATGTATGAGGTGAGCGCGAACATTAATGATGTAGAAGTGCGGAAAATAAATTTGCTTCCATCTTTTGAGTTAGATGTAGAAGGAATTCTGGAGAGCTGCGACAAACATTCAAAGTTGCTTTTCATCTGTTCGCCTAACAACCCAACGGCAAATTCCTTTCATGCGCTTGATATAGAAGTATTAATTCAAAAATTTCCTGGCATTGTGGTTGTTGATGAAGCCTACATCAATTACTCCAAACAAAAATCGGCTATTCGGTTTCTTACAGAATATGAAAACATGGTTGTATTGCAAACCTTTTCCAAAGCATGGGGCTTGGCTGCTATAAGGTTAGGTATGGCTTTCGCTCCGCAAATTATTATTGATTACATGAACAAGGTGAAGCCTCCATATAATATCAATCAGGCAACACAGCGACTTGCTACAACAGCACTTGACAATATAGATTGGGTGAATCAGCATATTCGCGAAACTATTGCTGAAAGGAAAAAGCTGGAAGATGCACTTCAACAAATTTCTTTAGTTGAAAAAATTTATGCTTCAGATGCAAATTTCGTTTTAGTAAAAGTGAAAAATCCACAGGCTACTTATGACTATCTTGTATCCCTGGGTATTATTGTGCGCGACCGAAGTAAAGTATCTTTGTGCGAAGGATGTTTAAGAATAACCGTAGGAGCAGAATCTGAAAACCGCGCTTTAGTAACAGCGCTAAATAAATTTCAAGCATGAAAAAAGTTTTATTCATTGATCGTGATGGTACCTTAATTTTGGAAACCGATGATTTCAAAATTGAAAAATTTGAAAAGCTGGTTTTCTATCCGCGAGTTTTTTACTGGCTTGGTAAAATTGCCCGCGAGTTAGATTATGAATTGGTGATGGTCACTAATCAAGATGGTTTGGGAACTCCTGATTTTTTAGGGGAAGATTTTTGGCCGGTGCAAAATTTTATTGTCAAAACATTCAAAGATGAGGGCATTCCTTTCCCCGATGTATGCATCGATAAATCTTTTCCGCACGAAAACCTACCTACACGCAAACCGGGCACTGGTATGCTCACCAAATATTTTTCTGCTGATTACGATTTGAAAAACTCATTTGTAATTGGCGACAGAATTACTGACGTGCAGTTAGCAAAAAATCTTGGTGCAAAATGTCTTTACTTAAACGATGATAGAGGTCTTGGTGCTGCTGAAGTGAAAGACAGCCAAGAGGAATTGAAAAAATCTATTGCTCTTGAAACCCGCGACTGGGAGCAGATTTATAATTACTTAAAAGGCGGACCTCGGCAAGCCACTCATTCAAGAAATACGAAAGAGACGCAAATAACCGTTGAACTGAATTTGGATGGAACTGGGAAAGCAGAAATCTCTACCGGTCTGAATTTTTTAAACCACATGCTGGAACAAATTGCAAAGCACGGCAATATTGATTTGAAAATTTCTGCTAAAGGCGATTTACAAATTGACGAACACCATACAATAGAAGACACCGCCATAACACTAGGTGAAGCATTTGCATTTGCGTTAGGAGATAAAAAGGGAATTGAACGTTACGGATTTTGTTTACCAATGGATGATGCTTTGGCACAAGTGGCCATTGACTTTAGTGGAAGAAACTGGATTGAATGGAAGGCAGAATTTAAACGCGAAAAAGTAGGTGATGTTCCTACCGAAATGTTCTTTCATTTCTTTAAGTCGTTCAGCGATACTGCCAAATGCAATTTGAATATTAAAGCAGAAGGTGAAAACGAGCATCATAAAATAGAAGCCGTTTTTAAGGCATTTGCTAAGGCAATTAAAATGGCAGTAAAACGCGACTTGAACAACCTTCAACTTCCCTCTACTAAAGGAGTGCTTTAATGAAACTGGTTGTTATCAATTACGGTGCAGGTAATACGCAATCGGTAAAGTTTGCTTTTCAGCGGTTAGGCATTACTCCTGTTTTATCGGATAGTAGAGAAGAAATTCTTTCAGCCGATAAAATTATTTTCCCGGGAGTTGGTCATGCAAAAGCGGCAATGGAAGTGTTGCGAGAAAAGGGTTTGCATGTTTTAATTCCACAATTAAAGCAACCGGTGCTTGGAATTTGTTTAGGTATGCAGTTGATGTGTAAGTTTAGTGAAGAAGGCAATGTAGATTGTCTGGGTATCTTCAATGAAAGTGTAAAGCTATTTGAACCAAAGTTGAAAGTACCGCATATAGGCTGGAACAAAACAGATGGCAATGATGACTGGTATTATTTTGTTCACAGCTATTATGTGCCTCAAAATGAATTCACCACATTGAGTTGCAACTACATCACCCAATTTTCTGCGGCTATTCAAAAAGAGAATTTTTCTGCGGTTCAATTTCATCCTGAAAAAAGTGGCCAGGCCGGAGAAGATTTTTTGAAAAAATTTATTGAAGCGTAATGGAAATAATTCCTGCCATAGACATTATAGACGGAAAATGTGTGCGCCTTTCACAGGGCGATTACGCGCAGAAGATCATTTACAATGAGAATCCATTGGAGGTTGCCAAACAATTTGAAGCAGCCGGTTTACAACGATTGCACTTGGTAGATTTAGACGGAGCAAAGGCAAGTCATATTGTTAACTATAAAACTTTGCAAACAATCAGTTCGCAAACAAAACTCAAGATAGATTTTGGTGGAGGAATAAAAACCGATGAGGATATAAAAATCGCTTTCGATTCAGGTGCACAACAAATTACTGCGGGAAGTATTGCTGTTAAATCGCGCTACACTGTTTTGCGTTGGCTAGATAAATACGGAGCAGAAAAAATTATTCTGGGAGCCGATGTAAAAGATGAAATGATAGCAGTGAGTGGATGGCAGGAAAACAGCAGCATCAATCTCTTCGGATTTTTGAAAGATTATGTGGCTCATGGAATTCAGTATGTCATCTGCACCGACATAGCAAAAGATGGAATGTTGCAAGGCTCTTCGATTTCTCTCTATAAAAAAATTCTTCAACAATTTCCATCTCTAAAATTAATTGCAAGTGGTGGAGTAAGTGATTTAAATGAATTGAATGTTTTGAGCGAAACCGGTTTACACGGAGCAATTATCGGGAAGGCGATTTATGAAGGGAGAATTTCATTGGTAGATTTGTCAAAATTTAATTGAGTGTTAGCCAAACGAATTATTCCATGCTTAGATATTAAAGACGGGCGCACCGTAAAGGGTGTGAACTTTGAAAACCTGCGCGATGCCGGTGACCCGGTGGAGCTTTCAAAAATATATACAGATGAAGGGGCAGACGAGTTAGTGTTTTTGGATATTACGGCTACACACGAAAAAAGAAAAACGCTTGTTGCTTTAGTGGAACGGATAGCTGCCACCATCAATATTCCCTTTACTGTTGGCGGTGGAATTTCGACTGTAGAAGACGTCTATGCTTTACTTCAAAGTGGGGCAGATAAAATTTCTTTGAATTCGGCAGCAGTCCGAAATCCGAAATTGATTTCGGACATTGCTGAGAAATTTGGGAGTCAATGTTTGGTGTTGGCTATAGACGCGAAACAAACAACGAATTGGAAAGTGTATTTAAACGGAGGAAGATTAGAAACTGAACTAGTTTTGTTTGAATGGGCAAAAGAAGGAGAGCAACGCGGAGCTGGTGAAATTCTCTTTACTTCTATGAACCATGATGGAACAAAAAATGGTTTTGCGAATGAAGCTTTGCAGCAACTTTCAGAAACGGTCAATATACCGGTTATTGCTTCTGGTGGCGCTGGAACGATGGAGCATTTCTATAATACGTTTACCTATGGAAAAGCAGATGCGGCTTTAGCTGCCAGCATTTTTCATTTTAAAGAAATCGGAATCAACAATTTGAAAAACTATTTACATCAAAAAGGAATAACAGTAAGATTATGAAGATAGATTTTGCCAAAGGGAACGGACTCGTTCCTGCCATTATTCAAGATGCTATAACCAATAAAGTTTTGATGTTGGGCTTTATGAACGAAGAAGCTTTTCAGAAGACACAGAACGAAAGGTGCATTACTTTTTTCAGCCGAACAAAAAATCGTTTATGGACGAAGGGCGAAGAAAGCGGCAACTATCTGAATGTAGTTTCTATGCACATAGATTGCGACAATGACACGCTTCTCATTAAGGTAAATCCGGTTGGTGCAGTTTGCCATACTGGTGCTGAAACATGCTGGAATGAAAAAAATGGAAAGGATGAATTGCGTTTTCTTTTGGAGTTAGAGCAAACTATTGAAATTCGGAAAAATTCTCCTGCTCAAGACTCATATACTTCAAAGCTCTTTGCAGAAGGCATTAATAAGGTTGCGCAAAAAGTTGGTGAAGAGGCAATAGAAATGGTTATAGAATCGAAAGACAGCAACAATGATTTATTTCTAAATGAATCGGCAGACTTACTCTTTCATTACTTGATATTAATTCAAGCAAAAGGCTTCAAGTTGCAGGACGTAATTGCAAAACTTGAAGCCCGTAAAAAGTGATTTTTATTTAAAGTCCTCTCCTTCGGATAGGATTTAGGAGAGACGATTAATGATGAGAGTGATCTCCATGCTCGTGAACATGACCATGCTCTAACTCCACCGGATGTGCTTCCCGCACTTCAACAACTTCTCCGCTGAATAAAAGCGTCTTGCCGGCAAATGGATGATTCAAATCAACAGTTACTTTATCTAAAATGATATTTACAATTCTTCCTTGAAAAGGATTTCCGTTTTGGTCTTGTAAAGGAACTACGTTACCTACGAACAACATTTCGTCCTGCACTTTACCATCAACAGCAAAAACATTTTTGTCTAATTGAATTACAGCTTGTTCATCGTATTCGCCATAGCCATCTTCGGCACTCAATTCAAAATTGAATTGGTTTCCCGCAATTAAACCTTCAAGATTTTTTTCAAATTTATCTAAGACATTTCCGTGTCCGAACAAAAACGCAAACGGACTTTCTTTGTCCGCAGCGTCCATTACCTGTCCGTTCGGCTCGTTTCTTAATTCATAAGTTAGTTTTACAACTGTATTTGGCGCTGCCTTCATCTTTTTGTTTTTGGAATGATAAAATACGTGAGAGGAGAGAAGATTTCAGCAGTGAAAACGTTCGTTCTCTAACAAAATCAAAAGTAGAATTATTCTTTAGAAATCAAATTTGCGCTAAGCAATCGGGCAGAGTTGCTCGCTCTTTTTCCAGAGTTGTTTGCCCAGTTCTTTATCTAATGCCAGCGGGGCAGGTTTTTTCTCTTTGCACTTGTCAAAGTATTTTCCCGTAACGTTTTTCACTTCGGGTGATGAAGCTAAATACACAGATGTTTTCGCTCCGTCTTCAACACTTATTGCTCCAAGTGTTGTTGCTACAGACCAGAACAAATCTGAATACCAAGTTGCGTTTTTATTCCCGATATGTGTTTTTACAAAACCCGGGTGCAAACTGTTTACGCTAACGTTTGTTCCTTTTAATCTCTCGGCAAGTTCATTAGTAAAAAGCACATTAGCCAGTTTGCTTTGTTCGTAAGCCTTCATAATGAAGTAATTTTTCTTTTTGGTAAATGACTCAAAATCCATCTTGCCTTTGTAATGCGAACCAGAGGCAACGTTTATTATACGAGCAAAGTCAGATTTTTTAATCAGTTCAAGTAGAAGATTGGTTAGCAGGAAATAAGCAAAATGATTAGTGGCAATGGTCATTTCCAAACCATCTTCGCTCAAAGTAAAATCACAAAAAGTTCCACCGGCATTGTTGATGAGCACATCCACCACACTCATCTCATTCTTAATTTCTGAAGTCAGTTTGCGAACCGATTTTTGCGAAGAAAGATTGGCAACAAAATATTTTACACTCTTGTTCCCGCTTTCAGCAACAATGGTTTTTACTGCCTCCTCTGCCTTGTCGTTATTGCGCGACACGATATAGATATTTGCACCTTGTTTTGCCAAAGCAATAGAAGTTGCTAGGCCTATCCCTGCGTTGCCACCAGTAATAATTATGTTCCTGTCCTTCATTGATTCTGAAATTTACTTTGGTGGTAAGTCGTTTGAAACCTATAAATATTGCTTCACAAAACTGTAAAGATTAAAGTGCGGGTCATTCATCTCCCTGGTCAATATAGCCCTCAATTCAGCTTTGTCAAAATTCTTCATTTTACTTTTAGAGATGATGCGCAACGCCTTTTCGGTAAGCAGAATAGATTTTCTGTTGGCGTTTTCCATTGATTCTTTTCGCACAGAAATTTCAGCAATCAATTCTTTCACTCCTTTTGCTTCTACTGCCACAGTTTTTAGAACCGGAATGTTTACTCTTCCACTAATATGCAATTGATGCTGGAGTGAGTTTGCTAACGCCTCTGCATCTGCACGGTCGGCTTTGTTGATGACAAACACATCAGCAATTTCCATCAGTCCGGCCTTCATAGCTTGAACAGAATCTCCCGATTCCGGAACAAGAACAACAACGGTGGTATCGGCAAGCCCCGCAATTTCCACTTCGCTTTGTCCCACCCCAACGGTTTCAATAAAAATGTAATCAAATTCATAGCTGCGCATTACTTCTAACACTTCAATTATCTTATCGCTCAATCCACCCAGCGAACCGCGACTGGCTACCGAACGGATAAAAAGATTCTCGTTAGTAAAATGAGTGCTCATACGCAGGCGGTCGCCTAGCAAAGCTCCGAGATTGAAGGGCGAAGAAGGGTCAACTAAAACAAGACCTATCTTTTTCTTTTCATCCAATAAAACACCAATCACAGCGTTTAGCAGCGTGCTTTTACCCGCCCCCGGTGGACCGGTAAAGCCAATTACAGGAATATCGTGGGGCTGAAGTTGTTGCAGAATGGTTTCAAAATTTTCTGCTTCGTTTTCAACCAGCGAAATAGTGCGGGCAAGTGTTTTAAAATCGATGATGGAATTTTTGTTGGACAAGAGTTTTATGTTTATGCTTTAAAATTAAAATCCTTTTTCAAAGCCAATTGTGAGCAAAGACGTGACGATAAAAAGATTTTTGAGTGAAGATAACTTTCAATGGCTGATTGTTATTTGTTGCACGCTTGTTTTCGTTGGTTTTGTTTGTTCGCGGGCAATAGCAAGCGTAGGTATGTTTGCGCTATTGGTTTTATCTCTTTTGTATAATGGTTCGGGCGAAACATTCAAAAAATATTTTCAACGAAAGGAATTATTAGTTCTTCCCTTATTCTTCCTGATAGTTTTTCTCTCCGGCATTTATTCAGAAGATAAAACAAGTTGGATGAACTGGGTGCGCATTAAACTTCCTTATCTCGTCCTGCCAATAGCTTTTGCTTCCATCAAAAAACTAGAAGAACGGAAATTCATCGCACTGCTTTATGGTTTTGTTGTTACACTTTTTATCAGTGTTGCCGTTGTTCTCACTAATTACTTTTTCAATTACATCATCATAACCGAATCGTTTTTACGAGGCAATGCTATACCAATGCCCTACAGCCATATCCGCTATACGCTTATGATAGCGTTCGCATTTTTCTGCTCCTGGTTTTTATGGGAGAAGAAATATTTTCTTTTCAGTGTGAATGAAAAATGGCTACAACTTTTCCTCCTTGTTTTTCTATTTGTTGTGCTGCACATACTTTCTGTTCGCAGCAGTTTGCTAGCACTTTATGTAGGTGTGCTTTTTTTACTGCTGCGCTTTATTTTTGTGCAGAAGAAGTTTCTATGGGGCGCTGTTTTGATGATGCTGTTCGTTGCTCTTCCTTATAGCGCGTATGAGTTTATACCCAGCTTAAAAAATAAAATAGAATACATGAAATACGACTATCATACTTTTAAGAATGGTGAAATCAGCCATCTTTCAGATGGGGTAAGAGTTGTTTCTATGCAAGGCGGATTGGAAATTGCGAAACAAAATTTTTGGCTGGGTGTTGGTGCAGGAGATTTGAAAACAGAGATGAATAAATTTTACCGCAAATATTATCCGCAGTTGGAAGATATCGATCACAAGCTTCCACATAATCAACTCATTTGGGTTTTGGCAACTACAGGTATTATCGGTTTAGCGCTTTTTCTTTTTGCGTTTTCGTTCCCGCTATTGATAAATGGCAATTATAAAAACTGGATGTTCGTTGTGTTTCATCTCATTCTATTTTCCTCCTTTTTCACAGAAGCAACTTTAGAAGAACAAATAGGCACAGGCTTTTATCTTACCTTCCTTTTAGTATTAATGAATCAATTCCGGCATGAATAAACTTTCGGTGGTCATTATCACTTTTAATGAGGCAGAGAACATCGGCAAATGCATTGATTCTGTGCGCCAAGTTGCTGATGAAGTGATTGTGGTTGATTCGTTTTCTACAGATAAAACAATCGAAATTGCAATGACAAAAGGTGCGCGGGTAATTCAACATATATTTGAGGGACATATTCAACAGAAGAATTTTGCCAAAGCACAAGCAAATCACGATTGGGTGCTTTCTGTCGATGCAGATGAAACTTTAAACGATGAATTGACACAATCAATTTTAAAGGCAAAGCAAAGTTTTGATGTAGATGGATATGCTATGAATCGATTGAACTTTTTCGGTGGCAAACCAATAAAAACCTGCGGTTGGTATCCCGATAAAAAACTTCGCCTTTGGGATAGAACCAAAGGCGCTTGGACAGGCATTAACCCACACGATAAATTTGAGCTAATCGAAGGAGCAGTTATTAAAAACCTAGCCGGAGATATTTTGCACAACACCTATCCAACGCACAAATCGTTTTTAGCCCAACGCGAGAAGTTTGCCACTATCAGCGCTCAGCATTTAAAAAGCAAAAATGTTTTTGTGCTGCTGCTCAAATTAATTTTCAGCGCACCGTTTAAGTTTATCCGTACTTACTTTTTGTTGCTTGGTTTTACGGAGGGTGCTGTTGGTTTTACTATTTGCTTTCACCTAAGCCGCGAAGTATTTCTCAAATACTTTCGCGCCATTAAATTCAAATATTCGTGACGATAGGTTTCGATGCTAAACGGGCGTTAAACAATGGTTCGGGTTTAGGTAACTACTCCCGGAACTTGCTTAATGCGCTCATGCAGCACTTTCCGAACGAAGAATATTTGCTCTTCTCTCCAAAAGTAAAAGAGGAATTTTTTAATCAGTTAAACGGTCAATTTAAAATTGCTTTGCCTGAAACAAATCTTCAAAAATCGTTTCATCCGATTTGGCGTTCGTTCGGCATAAAAAATGATTTACAGAAACACCGCGTTGATTTTTACCATGGACTTTCAAATGAACTACCACTCACCACTCACCACTCACCGCTTGCTACTGTTGTTACTATTCACGACCTCATCTTTATCAAACACACCGAACAATATCCGTTTGCCGATAGACAGATTTATAAACTGAAAACAAAGTATGCTACAAAACATGCCCATAAAATAATTGCAGTAAGCCACCAAACGAAAAATGATTTGATGGAGTTGTATGGAGTGAAGGAAGAGAGAATTGAAGTAATTTACCCAATTGTAGATGTTTTGTTTCAGACGACAGACTGGACACAACAGACAACGGAAATAAAGAAATACAATTTGCCCGCCAAGTATATTTTGAATGTCGGTTCGTTCTTTACACGTAAAAATCAACGGACACTCATTGATGCATTTGATAGGATTAAAAATAAAATAGAGGAAGATTTGGTTTTAGTTGGCGGTGCAGGAAATATGAAGAATGAAATTGAAGCATTGATTGTAAAAAAGAATCTACAAACACGCGTAAAAATTCTTTCCGATGTATCGAATGAAGATTTGCCTTCTCTGTATAAATCAGCAAGTGCGTTTGTTTTCCCAAGCTTATACGAAGGCTTTGGTATGCCAATTGTTGAAGCCCTGTTTAGCAAAGTGCCCGTTATCGCTACAAAGGGCGGATGCTTTGAAGAAGCCGGTGGCAAAAACTCTCTTTACATCAATCCAGTTTCTACACAAGAAATTGCAGATGCACTATTGAAAGTGTTGAATAACGAATCTCTAAAAACACAAATGATAGAGGCCGGCTATGCACATGCAAATACGATGACGGGCAAAACAATTGCAGAGAAGATGATGTATGTTTATAAAAAGGTCTAACTCAACTCTGTTGAATTGCTTTGTGCATTATTTAGAAGTATTCATACCATTTAGTTTTTAACAATTACTTGCTAAGCAACTGCGCAAATTCCCACACCTCTTCAAACTTATTATAAAGCGGCACCGGTGCTACACGAATTACATCCGGTTCGCGCCAATCTGCAATTACTCCGGATTTGGTAATTTTCTGAAACAGCTTTTTGCCGTCCTTTTTTGTTTGAATAGAAAGCTGCGCTCCGCGTTGGGTTTTATCTTTGGGGGTAATTATTTTGTATTCGCTGTTGTCTGTTGTCTGTTGCCTGTTATCTGTTAGCAGCCATTCCAAATATCCTGTAAGCAACCCACTCTTTTTTCTCAACGCTTTCATTCCTGCCTTGTCAAATATTTCAAGCGAGGCTTTATGAGCAGCCATAGAAAGAACCGGTGCGTTGGAAATTTGCCAACCGGCAGCGCCCGGCTGCGGCACAAAATGCTTGCGCATTTCAAATCTTGTTTTTTCATCGTTGCCCCACCAACCGGCCAAGCGCGGCAATGAAAAATTCTTAGCATGATGCTCATGCACATACACCCCGCTTACACCACCGGGGCCGCTGTTCATGTATTTATAACTGCACCAGGTAGCAAAGTCGACATTCCATTCGTGCAGTTTCAACTGCACATTACCAATGGCGTGGGCAAGGTCAACACCAAAAGTTATTTTGTGGTGGCAGCAGGCATCTGCAATCTTCTTTATTTCAAAAAACTGTCCGGTGTAATAATTCACCGCGCTTAACATCACTAATGCCAGTTCATTTTTATGTTCCGCAATTTTTGAAATAATGTCCTCGGTGCGCAAAGTAAATTCGCCTTTACGCGGCATTACTTCAACTATACAATCTTTCGGATTTAAGCCGTGCAGTTTTATCTGTTGCTCAATGGCGTAGTAGTCAGAAGGAAATTCGTTGGCTTCAATCAGAATTTTATTCCGCTTACCCGAAGGGCGATAAAACGAAATCAGCATCAGATTTAAATTAACCGTAAGCTGATTCATTACTACCACTTCGCTTTCTTTCGCTCCAACCAGTTTCGAAATTGATTTGGAAAAGAAATGATGATAATAAAGCCATGGGTTCTCTCCATGTATATGTCCTTCTACACCCAGGTTCTTCCAATCTTCCAATTCAACCTTTAAATGTTTTTCTACCGCTTTGGGTTGAAGTCCCAGCGAGTTGCCGCATAAGTAAATAGCTTCTTTGCCGTTCACTTTAGGAATGTGGAACAGTTTGCGATAATCTTTTAGCGGGTCTTGTTTATCAAGCGAGCAGGCAAAGGCAAGCGAATTTTCGAATTTCATTTAAGCAAATTTTTCCTTGTCCAACTGCAACCAGTTTAAGGCGTTTTTATAAAGCAGTTTGTCTTTTATTTTTTTCGAAACATCAAGTGCTTCAATTTCGGTACCGGGAACGGCTTCACCCAAAGGGAAAGGATAATCGCTGCCGCAGCAAATTTTATCTTCTCCAATTAAATCAATTACGTATTGAAGAAACTTAGTATCGTGAATCAGCGAGTCAACATAAAAATGCCCAAGATACTCGCGTGGGGTCACGTTATTGTCAAGCGCAGTTAAATCGGGCCGCACATTAAAGCCCTGCTCAATTCTGCCAATGGTGCTGGGGAAAGAACCACCACCATGCGCAAACGCAATTCGCAGTTTCGGAAATCTGGCAAACACGCCACCAAAAATCATAGAGCAAATAGCGCGCGATGTTTCGGCAGGCATACCTACTAACCATGGCAACCAATATTTGCTCATTTGTTTGGTGCCCATCATATTCCACGGATGAACAAAGAGCGCTAAGTCTAATTCCTGTGCTGCTTCGTAAATAGGGAAGAATTGCGGCTCGTTCAGATTAATATCATTTACGTTGCTGCCAATTTCAACACCAACTAATCCTATTTTTTTACAACGCTCTAATTCTTTAATGGCCACATCGGCATTTTGCATTGGCACCGTCCCAAGCCCTATAAATTTTTTCGGGTAACGATCTACTACTTCAGCAATGTGGTCGTTTAAGAAACGTGAAATTTCATAGCAGTGTTCCGGCTTTGCCCAGTAATTAAACAGCACCGGAATGGTAGAAAGCACCTGAACATCTACATACGTGTGTTTGCAATCTTTAATTCGTTCGTCAGCATCCCAGCAATTACTTTGTATTTCGCGGAAGAATTCATCATCCTTCATCATGCGCGCGCAACAGGGTTTGTGATGGTCGAGATGAATGAAGCCGCCATAGCCAAATTTTTCGCTCCAGCGCGGCATGTGTTCGGGTATAATGTGGGTGTGGATGTCAATCTTCATCTTCGCCAAACGTAAATAAAATTTTCAAGGCGAATAAAGATTCAACCGTTCTCAAACTTATTTTTAATAGAAAGTGTGCGTGCACTGATAGCTTGTAAAGTTATAAGTGTAGTTTAATTGGAAAGTAATTCGGTTGTAGTTTACATCGTAAGTGCCTTGTCCGCTTACCACAATTCCACCGCAGTTTTGGCTATTTATCTCCACAATGTTTCCCTGATTGTTTTGGTCGGTTCTGATAGTGGCATACACAGTGCCGCTTCCTCCTAAAAAATTATTTATTTCTATTTCGCGGGGCGAAGTTGAATTGTGTGTAATGAAAGCTGTATAGCTAGGGAAATTAGAGCCGCTATAGCATGACTCAATTACATTCCATGATTTAATGCCGGAACCACCGGGAGTGCCGGACGTATACTTCAAGTAGCTTTCTGTATTACAATCAGCTCCTTCATAACCATCGGCACAGTAGCATTGGCCATTTACACAGCCTTGCCCAAGTGGGCAGGCAACATCTTTGCAACTTTGTCTGTCGCAGGATGAAATTGCTATAAGCAATGCGGCAACTAAAAATATTTTTGCAATCTGAACTTTCATTTTCAACTTGTTTTTAAAACGAAAATAAAACAACCATCCAATCTGCCATGAGAAGTTTATGTGTTTCTGCAATTATGTTATTCGCTGCAACTGTTTCTGCACAACTGCCTTCAACTTTTAACCCGAACGACCAACCGGCCGCACCGGATTATTCGTTAGAAAAAAACTGGAGTGCTTTGCCGTTCAGAAAAGATGCGGCTGATAAAATCCCTAACGATGAAAAGTGGGTGAACGATTCGTTGAAACCGGTAGATGTATTTTATATTTATCCTACTCTTTACATGAAAGGCAAAACCTGGAATGCTGATTTAGCCAATAAAAAACTTAACAAAAAAATTGATTCTAAACCGGTACAGTACCAGGCAAGTGTATTCAATGCCAGTTGTCAGGTTTATGCTCCGCGTTATCGCCAATCTATTATCAAAGCATTTTACGATAAAGAGAATGGGCCAAAATCATTGGCATATGCTTACGAAGATGTAAAGAAGGCCTTTCAATATTATATCGATAACTACAACCATGGCCGACCGTTCATTATCGCCTCGCATAGCCAGGGTACATATCATGCACGCAGATTACTGAAAGAAATGATTGACTCTACCAATTTGAGGAAGCGTATGGTAGCCGCCTATGTAATTGGCTATTCTATTGATACTGCTATGTATAAAGTGCTTGAGCCGTGCCGAAACGAAACGGAAACCGGTTGTTACATTACCTGGGCTTCCTTTAAAAAGGGGTATGTGCCCGAAGGCCTTGATTTATTTGGAAATATTTGTGTAAACCCCCTAACCTGGACAAGTTCACTTGAGCCGGCTGCTAAGGTCTGCAGTAAAGGAGCCATACTTTTAAACTTCAACAAAAAATACACGAATAATGTTTGCACCGAAATTCACGACAACTACTTGTGGGTAGAGAACAGTTTGCCTATTATAAGCGGAATGGATGTGCTGCACATTGCCGATTACAATTTATTTTGGTACGATATACGGCAGAATGTGAAAAAACGCATTGACGCGTTTTTGAAAAAGTAAGATTGAATCAGCTATTTCGTAATTATCTAAATCAAAAATAGAATATCATGAGCGATTATAATCTTGGAGTTGGTTCACGTATTGAACATCCAAAATACGGGAAAGGAGTAGTGGTAGATATGGATACTGAATTCTATTCCATTTGGTTTAAAGACGGAAACTCAACGCGTGGCATTGCCCGCGATTTTGAAGGTTTAACTGTAAGAGAGAAAAGCGAAGCCGATGTAGTGCCAATTACATTAGAGGATATCAAACGGGCTATTCTCGAAGTGGTGGATGAGAAAAGCGACTTGCAGGAAATTGTGCCACTGGCCAACCGTTGGAATGAAGGAACGCTGATTATAAAATCTGCCGATGCCAGTATTCAGGCAAAGGAAATTCCGATTGAAACATTCTTCCATAAAATTGTGATGCTGCGCGATAGGTTGCGTGTGTTGGAACAAAACATCAATTCCCACAAAATTTTGACAGATGAAGACAAAGTTGATTTGCAGCAATACATTACCCGTATCTACGGCTCGTTGACTACGTTCAATATTCTTTTCAAAAACACTACCGACCAGTTTAAAGGTGCGGGTGGAAAAGATTAGTCTTATATATCAAACCCCAATCGCTGGCGAAGTGTTGTAGAAAGTTCGGGAAGTTTATGTCGTTCAATCATAAACGAAGTAAGTTCAGCAAACTCTTTAAAAATATAATGACTGTTGAGTGCGCCTTGCAAATAATCTTTACCGGTGCTTCCGCCCGTGCCGGTTCGTGTGCCAATCATGCGGTGAACCATGTTGATGTGGCGGAAACGCCAGGCTGAAAGTTTGTTATCAATTTCCAGTAAGTTATTGATAAGGTTGAAAGGCAATTGCAACAACGGGTAATCGCGATACATGACAATAAAAAGTGCCGCGCGTCTTGCCTTTGGCGACAAACTCAATTCTTCATTTTTTTCATTGGCAATGAATAGTTTTTCAAAGCGCGAAAAATTGTTCTTCTCTGCATCAGTCAAACTATTGTTATAGGCTTCCGAATATTTTTTCCAAAACGGATGAATGCCATCTTTCGCTTCCGCGCCATCCCAATACTCCGCTTTGTCGAAAAACGGCATACGCTCCAACCAATCGTTTACCAAATCAATGAGCGGTTTTACTTTTTCTACATCCTCAATAATTTTTTTATCTTCGGGTCTAAGCTGACTGGTGTAATATTCTTTGCCATGGCGGTTTTGCATACGCAATCCCAAATTGGCTTCTAAAACTTTAAATTGAATACTTTGAAAACCCGAAGCCGGGCGAAGCATATTTCTGAAATCAAGAAAATCGAGCGAGGTCATGGTTTCAAGAATATCAACTTTTTGCACCAAGACGTTAAGAATGGTAACCACTCGATTCAGACGATGGTTTACTGTAAACAGATCTGGTGAGCTATCGGCAATTGAAGGTTGGCTTAAAATTTCCATTACAGAACTCACTTCATACAAAATTTGCTTAAACCAAAGTTCATAGCTCTGATGGATAACGATGAAAAGCATTTCATCGTGTGCGTGTGCATTAAGTTTGTCGCTTTCTAATTGTTGTGCGCCAAGTATTTTATCGAGTTGCAGGTAGTCGCTATAGTAAACTCCGTCTTTCATAATTTTATTTTTTGTGTAAGTAAATATGAAAAGTTTGAAGGATTAGATGGCTGATTGAAATCAAACTTCTAAAAAGCTGCTTACAACTTTATATTTGAACCTTATGAAACACATTTACTTTCTTGTTACACTTTCTGTACTTTTTGTTTCAAGCATCTATGCGCAAACAATTCAAATGTGCGGCACCGATGAAATGTCATATCAATTATACCGGGACAATCCTTCCTTGCAAGGGTTAATGGAAAGTAATCGTACATATTTGAAAAATTTTACGCAGCAGTACATCGCCAATCAGGCAAGTAGAGGTAATCCTGATTCTATATATACCGTGCCGGTGGTGTTTCATGTCATTCATATTTACGGAAACGAAAATGTAACTGATGAACAGGTGAAGAGCGGGCTATCTGTATTGAACAGAAACTTTAGCAACCAAAACCCTGATAGCGCAAATATTGCAGCCGCGTTTAAGTCCATTGCTGCCGATTGCGAAATTCAGTTCAAACTCGCGCATCTTGATCCAAATGGAAATTGCACTAGTGGTATAAATCGTATTGCATCTCCCCTCACCAAATTTGGTGACCACAGCGTAAAGAATTTAATTCATTGGGATCCGTCAAAATATTTGAATGTATATGTGGTAAAAGGTATTCCCAATCTTGCCGGTCATTGTTTAATGCCCGACCAGGCGGCTGCAAAACCTGAATGGGATGGAATAGTAATTGATGATAGCTATCTCGGAAATATTGGAACATCAAGCGAGTTAACATCGGTGGTTATGGCGCACGAAACGGGGCATTATTTAAACCTGTTTCATATTTGGGGGGGCAATAATGTGCCTGGCTATTTTTATCAGCCGGTTGGTCAACAGGCAAATTGCGGCATTGGTGATGATGTGCAGGATACTCCCGAAACTATTGGCTGGAGTAGCTGCAATTTAATTAGTGCATCGTGCAGCAATACCGTTGATAACGTGCAGAACGCCATGGATTATAGTTACTGCAATTTTATGTTTACCCAAGGGCAACGCCAACGTATGCGCGCTTCACTTAACTCGCCAATTGCCGATAGAAACAATTTAATTACGGCCAACAATTTAGCGGCAACCGGTGTGAATTTGGATGCGATTTGCAAAGCAGATTTTGTGGCGGATAGAAATATCATTTGTTATGGTGATACCGTTCGCTTTACCGATAATAGTATTACAACCCCGGACACTTGGCTTTGGAACTTTGGAGATGGCGCAACAGATAATATACAGAACCCTTCACACGCTTTTGCCTTGCCTGGAGATTATTATGTAACACTCACTGCTTCAAAAAATTCAACATCTCTAACCAGCGATTCGTTTCTAGTTCGTGTAAATGACCCGAATCCAAATCCGTATTTTGTTGAAGGATTTGAAAGCATTACTCAATTAGAGCAGTCGCATTTATTGAACAATACAGATAACGCGAAATTGAAATTTGCCTTGTCGAATAGTGCGGGCTTTAATAGTGCGAAGTCCATTGCAATACGAATGGCTGACACTATTAGCTACACCGGACGCACAACTCTTATTTCGCCCACAATAAATTTAAGTAGCACGGGAACGCCTCTCTTTAGTTTTAAGTATGCATGCAGTCAGAAAAAACTAAACAGCGATGATGCATTGGAAGTTTTTATTTCTACCGATTGCGGTAAAACATGGCTATCGAAAGGAAAGCGTTTTGGTTCAAATCTTCAAACTGTAACAACTGGTCAAACCGATACTAATTGGATTCCTGTAGATTCTACTCAATGGAAAACATACAGCTTTAGTGTTGGAGGAAATCAAACTACCGCCAACTTTATGTTTCGTATTGAATACACAAGCTATTACACCAATGCGTTTTACATTGACAACATCAACTTGAATCCGGCAGCGTATAACGATATAGAAAAGCTTTTACTTACGAATATTGAAGTAGTTCCAAACCCAACTAACGGAGTTTTTAGGATAACAGGCGACTTTGATGCAATGAACTTGATAATGCTTGACGTAAACGGCAGAGAAGTTTTTAAGAAAACCAATGTCATGAGCAATGAAAGCATAGATGTTTCTGTGCTTCCACAAGGCGCATACTTTCTTCGTCTTGAAAATGAAAACTCTTATTGCACTAAAAAGTTGTTGCGATAAAGCAAAAACTATCCTCTTAAATGCAATCCTTTAGGTTTCGTAAATGCGCGCAGCCCAACATGAGAAAGCGTTGAGCCAAAGCCGGAATGTTTGCGTCCGCTCCACGGCAAAGCGGCACTTACACGGTCGCAACAGTTCCAATAACCAGTTCCTGAATTTGTTTGTGCAAGCAATTTTTTAGCGCGGGATTTAGACAAAGAGTAAACTGCGGCAGTCAATCCGTACTCAGTATCGTTCATTAACTGCAATGCTTCTTCATCACTTTTTACTTTTTGAAGTCCGATAACCGGCCCAAAACTTTCATCGCGCATCACTTTCATTTTGTGGTTCACGTTTACTAAAACTGTTGGTTCGTAGAAGTTACCCTTGCCGGTAGGCTTCTTGCCACCGGTTAGGACCTTAGCGCCTTTTTTTACAGCATCTTTCACTTGAGCATCTACCACTTTCAGTTGTGCTTCACGCGTTAGTGCACCTATATAAACACCATCTTCTGTTGGCGAACCGAGTTTGTAGCTTTTCACTTCGCGTACAAATTCTTCAACGTATTTGTTGTAAACCTTTTCGTGCACATAAATGCGTTCCACACTGCAACAGCTTTGTCCGTTGTTATAGAAAGCGCCATCAGCAGTTCCCGCAGCAATACCTTTTACATCTTTCACGTCAGAAGCGACATACAATGGGTCTTTGCCTCCAAGTTCTAACCCGCATGGAACCATTTTAGGCGCCACCTTCTCGTAAATAAATTTACCAGTAGCATAAGAACCGGTGAAGAAGTAGCCGTCAAAATTCATGTCAAGCAAAGCGGCACCAACTTCACGCGCGCCAACGGCAACTTGAAAAGCATCATTAGGCACTCCGGCTTGTTTTAAATATTTTTCAATTTGCAAACCGGTGAGCGTTGAAAATTCCGAAGGTTTATACAATACAGAATTGCCGGCAAGCAATGCGGGAACAAAAACGTTTGTGCCAACCAGGTACGGATAATTCCAGGCAGAGATATTACAAACCACGCCCAGAGGTTCATAGCTGATTACCTCTTTCATATTGCCTTCCTGACTCATTACTTCATCGCTCAAAACCTTTTCAGCATTTTCTGTTAACCATTTAATGCGATTGCCTGCACCATTTATCTCATTGCGGCTTTGCTGTAATGGTTTGCCAACCTCGCTGGTAAGTATACCGGCACATTCTTCAATATTAGCTTTTAGCAGAGCAGAAAATTTTTGAAGAATAGCAATGCGTTTTTTTAAAGGTAAGGCGTTCCACTTCTTCTGACCTGCTTGAAGCAAGTTCAATTTTTTCTTTAGGGAGGCAGTATTATCTTCTTTCAAATCAGCGATTACTTGTTCCGTAGCAGGATTTACAACTTTCATTTATGCCTTATGTTTTATTGCTTTTAAAAATGCTTCTCTGATATTTTTTGACGTAGGATTTGTTTCCCTGTCTTTCATTCTTTCCGGATGCCATTGAACTGCCAACATCCATGCTTCGCCTTCTTTTTCTTTCCACTCCACTGCTTCAATAACTCCATC
>CAMBIM010000008.1 GCA_945867505.1 Chitinophaga pinensis | reverse complement strand
GTTATCGCAAAAACTCTTACTAAAACTTTCGCCACAGCAAATTCAATTAATGAAATTGTTGCAGGTGCCTACTGCGCAATTAGAGCAGCGCATACAAGAAGAGATAGAGGCCAATCCTGCCTTGGAAGAAAGCGAAGATGCAGAAGATGAAATTCCGCAACTAACTGAAGAAACTGCCCCCGAGGCAGAAACCCCTGAAACCGAAACCGAAATAGAAGCCGCAGAAGAAGAAATAAAGCTGGATGACGATGTGGACATGAGTGAATATTATGATGAGGATGATGAAGGTGTGGCAGACTACAAAACAAAAGACCCCAGCGAGTTTACCGACCCCGATGACGAAAAGAAAACCGTACCGGTAACGGTGGCATCTACTTTTCATGAATACTTAGAATCGCAAGTAGGCATGATGGATTTGGATGAACGCCAGGAACAAATTGCCATGCACCTGATAGGTAGTTTAGATGATGATGGTTATTTGCGCAGAGAGTTGGATGCTATTGTAGATGATTTAGCTTTTCGTCAAAATATTTTCTCTAACGAAAAGGAGCTGCTCGAAATTCTGGCGCAAATTCAAAAGCTTGACCCAGCGGGGATTGGCGCGCGCACCTTAGAAGAATGTTTGTTGCTGCAATTGAAACGTAAAGAAGAGCCAACCATTTATACCGAAATTGCTATTCAGATTTTAGAAAAATATTTCGACCAGTTTGCAAAAAAGCATTACGAAAAACTGCAACACACCTTCGATATGGATTCGGTAAAACTGAAACGTGTTTTAGATGAAATAACCAAGTTGAATCCGAAACCAGGCAGCATGTATGGTTCTAACGAAGGGGGTATGCGCCTAACTATTATTCCCGATTTTATTCTCACCAACACCAATGGCGAATTAATTGTTTCCCTAAACTCTGCCAACGCACCCGAGCTGCGCATCAGCAATCATTTTAAGGACATGATTTCTACTTACAAAAAATCGAAAGAGAAAACCAAGAGCCAGAAAGATGCCATTATGTTTATAAAGCAGAAGATAGATTCGGCTAAATGGTTTATAGATGCTATTCAGTCGCGCTACCACACTATGTTAATGGTAATGAATACAATTCTTGATCTTCAGCATGAATATTTAGCCACCGGTGACGAAACCCAAATGCGCCCCATGATTTTAAAAGACATTGCCGAGCGCACAGGTCTGGATATTTCAACCGTAAGCCGGGTGGCCAACAGTAAATATGTGCAAACCGAATTTGGAACTATTCCGTTGAAATTCTTTTTCAGCGAAGCTATGAGTACCGATAGTGGCGAAGATGTTTCGAGCCGTGAAGTGAAAAAGATTTTGAGCGATGTAATTGCGGTAGAAAGCAAAAAGAAACCTATAAGCGATTTGAATCTTACAAAAATTTTGAATGAACGCGGTTACAACATTGCGAGAAGAACAGTAGCAAAATATCGCGAGCAGTTAAACATTCCTGTGGCGCGTTTAAGGAAGGAATTATAAACCCCTAAATCCCCTAAAAGGGGACTTGAAATACATGTGTGGAATTGCGGGATATTTTTCGAAAGACCTTAACCATCAACTTGAAGGTACTTTGCAAAGCGCCATAAAAACGCTGGCTAAGCGCGGGCCCGATTCGCAACAAACAAAAATACTTTCCCCACAAGTTGGCTTTGCTCATGCGCGGCTTTCTATTATAGACACTTCTTCTATCGCCAATCAACCCATGACGGATGACAGCGGAAGATTCACCATTATTTTCAATGGAGAAATTTTCAATTTCCGCGAACTGAAAGAGAAGTTTCTGGAAGATCTAAAATTCAATTCAACATCCGATACAGAAGTGCTGCTGAATCTTTTTATCCGGATGGGTAAAGATTGTTTGCAACACTTAAACGGCTTTTTCGCCTTCGCTGTTTTCGATAATCAGAAGGACGAAATATTTCTTGCGCGCGATAGGGTTGGTATTAAACCATTGCATGTTTACAACGATGATAAAATATTGCTCTTTGCTTCCGAACTGAAAGCGATTCTGCAATTCCCAATTAAGAAGGAATTGGACTACAACACCCTCGCCCTTTATCTGCAACTGAATTATGTACCGGGTACAAATTCGATGCTAAAGAACATTCAAAAACTACAACCAGGAAGTTTTGCAGTAATTAATTCGAAAGGAAATTTCAGCACAGAAAAATTTTATTCTATCCCTTATGAACCGGGGAAGAGAATTGCTGAAAACGAAATTAGTTATGATGATGCAAAAGCAACGCTGCGAAAATTGGTGGAAGAATCTGTACAGCGAAGATTGGTTTCAGATGTTCCTCTTGGCTCATTCTTAAGCGGAGGAATTGATTCGTCAATCATCACCTCGTGCGCTGCAAAAAATCTTTCGCAGCTAAATACATTCAGCATTGGCTTTAAAGATGAACCGTATTTTGACGAAACAAAGTATGCGAATCTTGTGGCAAAGAAGTTCGGCACCAACCATACCGTGTTCTCTGTTTCTAACGATGAAATGTTTGCCAACATTTTTTCCATTCTCGATTATATAGATGAACCCTTTGCCGATTCATCGGCCATTGCGGTTTATATTTTAAGCCAGAAGACTAGAGAGAAAGTTACCGTTGCCCTTTCAGGCGATGGTGGCGATGAATTGTTTGCAGGTTACAATAAACACAATGCGGAGCTACGTGCGCGCAGAAAAAATGCAACCAATTTTTTGATGCAGGCAGGGTTGCCATTTTTTAAAATGCTGCCTAAGTCCCGCCATTCCAAGTTTGGGAATCTGTTTCGTCAACTAACCCGCTACAGCGAAGGCTTGCAGCTATCTGCCGCTGAACGATATTGGCGTTGGTGCAGTTTTAGTTCGCAAACCGAAGCAGTTGGTTTGCTGAAAAATAAAAACGCTATAAGCGAACAAGAACTTGAAAACAGAAAGCGTTTTGTGTTAGATGCTGTAAAAGATGAGGGGGAGCTAAACGATATTCTGTTTGCCGATACACAAATGGTTCTACCTAATGATATGCTTACTAAAGTTGATTTTATGAGCATGGCAAACAGTTTAGAAGTTCGTGTGCCGCTGCTTGATTATACCGTAGTTGATTTTGCTTTCTCGCTTCCGGTATCTTATAAAATTGATTCCACCATAGGAAAGAAAATTTTGAAAGATGCTTTTAGAAATGAATTGCCCGATGAATTATTTAATCGTTCAAAACACGGGTTTGAAGTTCCATTACTGAAATGGATGCAAACCGGTTTGCGCTCATTAATAGAAAATGAATTGCTTGAAAAGAAATTCGTTGAACAACAAAATATTTTTGATGTAAACGAAATTGAAAAAGTAAAACGGAAGCTTTTTACCAATGACCCCGGAGATGTACATGCAACTTTGTGGGGTTTGCTGGTGTTTCAATATTGGTATAAGAAGTATCTATCCTAAGACATAACTTCTAAAAAGTTTGAAACTTTTTAGAAGTTAAAGAAACGAGAAGCGTATTCCGAAATTCTAAACAATAACCCTCGCTTAGTTGAAAATTATGAATACAGTTATCATGCTAACGAAGTAGTTTGTATTTCTTTCGTATTTGGTAATTCATATTTCGTATTTAAACAACCCATGTGCCTCGCGTACTTCGTATCATCAACCGCTTAAACTTAGGCGGACCCACTTTCAACGCTGCGTATTTAAGTAAATACATGGCTCCTGAATTTGAAACCTTATTGGTTTCGGGTATGAAAGACGATGCAGAAGAAAGTTCAGAATTTATTGTAAAGAATTTGGATTTGCATCCGGTTTACATTCCTGAAATGTATCGCGAGTTGCATCCTTTGCGCGATACAAAATCATATTACAAACTCCGAAAACTAATTGCCGAGTTTAAGCCTGATATAGTTCACACCCATGCCGCAAAAGCTGGAGCGGTAGGAAGATTAGCTGCAGCCCACAGCGGAGTAAAAGCTATTGTGCATACTTTTCATGGTCACGTTTTTCACTCCTATTTCAGCCCAGCTAAAACCAGGGTATTTTTAGAAATTGAACGTTACTTAGCTAAGCGCACCACAAAAATTATTACGCTTAGCGAAATTCAACAGCAAGAACTAACCGAAAAATACAAGATAGCACCCTTAGGAAAATTTGAAATAATTCCTCTTGGATTTGATTTGAAAAAATTTGAAGAGAACCAGCTGGAGAAGCGAAATAAGTTCAGAACAGAATACAATTTAGATGATGATGAAATTGCTATTGGCATTGTAGGAAGATTAGTTCCAATTAAAAACCATGAATTATTTTTGAAAGCTTTGAAGCTTGTTTCCGAAAGAACAACAAAAAAAGTGCGTGCCTTTATAATTGGCGATGGCGAAGAGCGAGTGAAGATTGAGCAATTGGCGAAGTCACTTGGTTTGAGTTTCGATAATGAAAACTTGAAAGAGAAAAACATTCTAACCTTCACCAGTTGGATAAAAGAGATTGATGTTTCAAATGCCGGTATGGATATCATCGCACTTACTTCTAATAACGAAGGCACACCGGTTAGTTTGATTGAAGCCCAAGCTTCAGGCAAGCCCATTGTTTCCACCAACGTTGGCGGAATAGAAAATATTGTGCTTGAAAATGAGACCGCTTTGCTTTCATCGGTAGGTAACGAAAAAGCATTTGCAGAAAACCTTTTGCGTTTAATTGAAAATGATGAAATGAGATTTAACTTCTCAAAAAAAGGCAGCGATTATGTGCGAAATAAATTCAGTTATCAGCGGCTTTGTGCAGATATGGAGAAACTCTATTATTCACTTTTATAAACAAATGCCTTGTGTTTTTTTAATAAGTTTGTAGCAATGAAAAAACTCGTTTACTATTCTGTAATTTCTTTTTTGCTGATGTCGATTTCGGCTTGCAAAGTGTTTTATCCAAACATTATGTTTCAGCAAAAAGACTATCAGTTTTTTGAACTTGCAAAAAAGCAGATTGATGAGTATGTCATCCAAACAGGCGATCAGTTTACTTTACAGGCTTTTTCAAGAGATGGGTTTCGACTAATTGATGTTTTAGGTGGGACTAATGGAAATTCCGTTTCAGGAGCAGGCGGGACCACACAAGGTACCCTTAGCGTTAATTACTTAGTGGATAATGAAGGCTTTGCTAAGTTGCCTATCATAGGTGAATTCTATGTGAAGGGCTATACAGAAACCGAATTGGAAAGTATATTAGCTGAAAAATATTCAAACCTATTTGTTGACCCATATATAGTTCTAACCGTTTCTAACCGAAGAGTATTTGTTTATACAGGATCAACAGCAAGTGTAATAACATTAAATCAAGCACCTACTAATTTGTTTGAAGTAATTGCTAAATCAGGCGGCATTGCAACGGATCTTAAATCTTACAAAATAAAAGTGATAAGGGGTGATTTAAAAAATCCTCAAATAAGTGTTATTGATTTATCGAGCATAGAAGGAATGCGTAATGCAGATTTAATCGTTCAGTCAAACGATATTATATACATTGAGCCAAGAAGAAGACCTGCATCAGATGTTTTAAAAGAATTAGCTCCTGTATTTGCTTGGGCAAGCACTATTTTAACAACCATTGCATTAATCAAAACGTTTAGTGGAAAATAATTCGAACTCAGAAATTAAAGAAACATCGTTTAGCAACCCGGTAGAGGATTTTAATCTTGGGTTGATGATTTATGTGGTTAATGCCTCTATTGTATGGGTTATACTGGTGGTAGTTACATGCATTATATTGTCGCTAGTATATTTACGATACACACCACGTATTTTTGAGTCAAGTACGACTTTAATGCTCAAAACTGAAAAGTCAACACAGTTGTTAGGCTCTACAGTGCAAAGGTTGGTAGTTGAGCATGATCCCTCCGAAGTTAGTCGCGAGATGCAACTCATAACTTCTAAGCTATTACTGGATAGAGTTATTGATCAACTTCCATTAGAAGTTGGGTATTATAAAGAAGGGAAAACAAAATTTATTTTTACGGAGCTTTATACCTCATCTCCATTTAGGGTGCAGGGGCGAATAAAGGATGAGAGTATTTACGCCACACCAATCTACCTTAAAATTTTAAGCGGTAAAAAATATTATGTCTCTTTTACCATGAATGGTAAAGATTATGAGTACTCTGCAGATACAGGAAAAGTGCTTTCTTCTCCATTTTTCACCATACAAACTTCCTTTTACCGACCAATATCACCTGAAGATGTAAACGGTCTTTACTATTTTAAGTTTTTAGCCCGTGCAGATGTTGAAGCGGATATAGCCAATAAACTAGCAGTAATGCCAATTGACCCTGCAACGCAAACCGTAGCGTTGATTTTTAAAGACCGAAACCCAGAAAGAGCTAAAGATATAGTTCAAAAAATATCAGATGAGTTTATCTTGTATGATTTAGAGCGGAAAAGAGAAAGTTTCGTAAGCATCTTACGCTTCTTAGATGCTCAGATTGACACTTTTGGTTACGCTTTCGATAAATTTCAGGATTCTATATCTGCACTCAAAATTACTGAGGGATATATGGATAAAGGATGCAACTATCTTAGTCTGTTAGCCGATCAGTCGCTTAGTTTTGAGGAAGCATTTCGTGATATTGACAATGATCTTCAATTGTTGGTTCTCTTCAAGAGAGCCGTTCAAAAGGAAAACGATTATTCTACACTGCCCACATTTACTTTTCGTGAAAAGACTATCTTTTTTGGTGCAGAGGTAGCGGAGATAAATAAAACGCAGAAAGACCGCAATTTGATGATGTTAGAAGTAACGCAGGGCCACCCAAATGTTAGGTTGAAGGATAAGGAGATAGAAGAAGGAAAAATCAGGCTTTCTAAAAATGTTGACAATGCCATAAATGGCTTACACACCAAACAAAAACTACTTAAAGAAGAACATGATAAATATATGGCTGAATTGTTCACCATTCCTGATTTACAACACAAGTTTGACCGGTTGGATAAAATGGCGGCTATTAAAAACGATTTTGTATTAAACCTATATAGCGAAAAGTCCAATTATCTTATCGCTAGCGCTGGAATTGTATCAGACTATGTTATTCTTCAAAGAGCTTTTGTTTCAAAAGTACCTATATCGCCTAGAGAAACTTTTGTAAAACTTGCAGGTGTTTTAACTGGTTTGATTCTAGGTTTGGTAATCATTGTTATTCGTTACTTATTACAAAATACTATTATTTCTATTGATGATGTAGAGAAAAAAACAAGAGCACCACTTTTAGGTGTTATACCAAGGTATAAAGATGAATTAGTTCGTTCTCAAATTGTAGTTACGCAAGACCCTAAGTCAACTATCACGGAAGCATTCCGTGCAGTTCGTTCAGGGCTTCAGTTTATTGGCGGCACACCCGGTACAAAAATTATTGCTACTACATCTACCATTCCGGGAGAAGGAAAAACTTTTGTTTCGCTAAATGTTGCAGCTATCTTGAGTCTGTTAAACAAAAAAGTTATCATTCTTGATTTTGATATGCGGAAGCCAAGGTTAGATAAAATATTTAGCGTAGATGCCTATCGTGGTGTAAGTACTATTTTAAGCAGTCAATCAGGGATTGATGAGTGTATTATGGAAACCGGTATTCCTAATTTAGATTTTATTGTATCGGGTCCCGTGCCGCCAAACCCTTCAGAGTTAATTTTGTTGCCGAAGCTACATGAGTTATTGGACTATCTAAAAACGAGGTACGACTATATTGTAATTGATACTCCACCTATTGGTTTGGTAACAGATGCTTTGGAAATATTGAAAATCGCTGATTATCCGATGTATGTTTTCCGAGCAGCTTACTCCAATAGAGGTTTTGTTCAGAACGTAAATAAGATTATGACTGAAAGTAAAATTAAAAACTTGTCGGTGGTAATTAACGATTACGGCCGAGGAGCATCGGGCTATGGTTATAGTTATGGCTATAATTATGGTTACAGTTATGGCTACGGTTATGGTTACGGTTACGGTTACTATGGTAAGAAATACGGAGAAGGATATTATACCACCGATACCAAACCAAAGCAAAAAAGTTTTTGGAAAAAACTTTTTAGTAAATCTGAGTAAGAAATGATGGCAGACGATCAGTATATAGCCACCTTTCTAGCCTTATTTTTTTTAATAAGTGCGTTTTTTTCGTTTCTAATTAATTGGCTTTTTTTCAAGTTCTCGTTTAATTTAGGGGCAAGAAATTCTGATGGCACCACTACCCAAGTTCGCTGGTCGGCTAATGTAAAGCCGGCTATTGGCGGAATCTCTTTCTTTATTGTGTTCTTAGTTTCAATTTCCATTATTGGAACATTACCAAGGCAAACAAGTTATTTGTTGGATAAACACCTTATTGGCATTATAGCTTCATCCAGTTTAGGTTTTTTGTTGGGTTTGGCTGATGATGCTTACAACACCAATCCGCTTGCAAAATTTATAACGCAGTTATCCTGTGCATTTATTTTAATCATCTCCGATGTATACATAAAAGTATCAGGCAATCCAGCTTTCGACTTTGCTATTACTACTATATGGGTAATTGGCTTAATGAATTCCATTAACATGCTGGACAATATGGATGCCATTACCACGACTATTTCTATGAGTATAATCCTCGGTTTAATTTCAGTAGTTGCTATTAGCGGACATACACTAAGTGTTTTTTACTTGGTTATGTTGGTAGGTGTGTTTGGTACATTGACAGGCTTTTTATATTTCAATTGGAATCCTTCTAAAATTTATATGGGCGATACCGGCAGTCAATTCCTAGGTGTTTTTCTGGCCTCTACCAGCATTTTATTTTTTTGGGGGTTTAGAGACGAAGGGTCTACCGAGTTTATTCAGCTAAAACAGTTTGTGGTGCCTATGCTATTCTTTATAGTGCCATTGATTGATACAATGACTGTTACTATTCGTAGATTGATGCGAAAGCAATCCCCTTTTGTGGGGGGGAAAGACCATATTACACATCACTTAGCCTACTTAGGCTTATCGGATAAATTGGTGGCACTTACCTTAATTGCTGTTTCGCTGATGTCTTTACCGGCTGTACTTTTTATAGTAGAGCATATTGTTGAATGGACTTGGGTAACAACTTTTGTAGCCTTTGCCTACTTTGGTATAATGTTCTTGCTATTTCAGGTTTTGTATAACGTTGGCAATAAGAAGCACCAAGCCAAAAGCAAATTACCATGAACTTTGTTTTAGTTTTTATTGGTGGTGGATTAGGTAGTGTTGTTCGGTTTTCTTTATCAAAATATCTTGCTTCTGTTACAAGTATTTTTCCAATAGCTACTTTTCTATCAAACACTATTAGCAGTTTTATTCTGGGCTTACTACTTGGTTATTTTTTTCATAAGCAAATAGATAACGATAATGTTCGGCTGCTGATTTCCACTGGTTTTTGTGGAGGTTTTTCTACCTTCTCTACCTTTAGCTACGAAACTTTTTCGTTGGCTTTTGCCGGTAATTTTCAAGTAGCAATTACTAACGTGTTTGCCAATTTGTTGCTGTGTTATCTTGCAGTAATGGGAGGCTTCTTTCTAAGTAAATTTCTTTAAGTAAAAGTAATTGCGGGTAAATCAAAAGAGGTCAACACAACTGTTGACCTCTTTTGATTTTACATGAGAAGTTAAATGCTTTTACTCGATACCAGTGGTAGTTGCTGGAGTGTAATCTGTTGGTGTAACGGCTGTGTAGCTAGAGGTACTATTGACGTTAGGGTCAAAACTTGCATCGTTGGTTTGTATGTAAGTATTGTTGGTTGTGTTTACATAGTTGTTATCGTAACCGCTGGCCAGCTTGTAGGTGTTGCCTTCGGCATCGTTGTATTTGGTTTCATCTCGAATGTAGTCGTTGAAGCGCTCGTGTTGTCCGTCTTGGAGGGCTTGTTGCTCTTTCCAGCCAGAGGTGTAATCTGCCTGATTGTTTGCCGTGCTGTAAGTATTGTTAGCCGAAGCGCTATTGTAATTGGTTGATGCATTGCCGCTAGTGGTATAGCCGCTATAGTTTGGGTTTCCTTGGTTGTTATAGCCATTGGAGTTTTCTTGTTGGTTATCCTCATCAAACCAAGAATCATAAAAACTTTCTTTTTCGTTATTGATGTTTTGCTTTGGAATTTGTTGGTTGTAGCCTTGGGGAACTTGTGCACTTTGTTCCTGCTGCGGCATAGTTTGTTGTTGCGGTGCTGGCATTTGCTGTTGGTTGTTGTAACCCGAAGTAGAAAATGATTTAGCTCCAATTACTAAAGCTGTACAGGCAATCATAATAGTTGTTTTGTGTGACGTCAGGAATGTTTTGATTGTAGTTGTCATGTTAGTTTGTTTTTGTTTGTGATTTGATGATGCAAAGATGCAAGATGATGAGTGGAATGGAATCCCCCGATGGGGTGAAAACCCGGAATTACTGTCTGGCACACAAACACTATTGTACAATGCGTAAGTGTTTTGTCAAAGTAAGTTGGTGGAAGTTAATACAGAAATCAATGGTGGATTTATACAGGTTAGGTTAACTACAACCTATGCCCTTTGTTATCTCCACTTAAAACAGAAGGAGAATTTATCAAAAGATATTTCGTCTCAAATTTGAAAGACTTCACTTTCCCATCCTGTTTTAGGAGGGCTGTACAAAGGAAAAGATGGTAATTAATGCATTCCCATCTGATACGCTACCGAGCGATTTTGCTGTTGCAATCCTTCAGGGCAGTTGGGGTTTACACAGCCGTTACGAGAAACAGTAGTGCCGTAGTAGAAAGATTTTACCTGCTCAATAGCCACGCCATTATCTATAAAAAAGCGAAGCACCGCATCGCTTCTGCGTAATGAAACTTGACGCGAATTGCTTTCATCCTGCGAAGCAAAAGCGTAAATATTCACTGTAAGCTGCGGCACTTTTATAAGTTTTTGCGCTACCAATTTTAGTTCTGCTTTGGCAGTAGCACTCAATAGATATTCGTTCTTGTCAAATAATACTGCGGGTAAGGTTCCAAAATCCGTTTTGGGTTCTGTGTTGGCTATATCTGTGCTATTGGTAATAGTATCCACCTGTTTCTGCACTACTTTTATCCGTTCATCGGCTTGCTGATTTTCTGCCGCTTTTTCCTCCACATTTTGCCTTGCATCTTGTTTAACTTTTGCCTGCTCATCTGCTGCTTTTATTTTTTCTACCGCTGCTTTTGCTTCGACTTGTGCCAGTTGTTCTGCAGCTAATTTAGCTGCTGCTTCCTGCGCCTTTTGCTGGCTAATATTTTCTTCACGAGCTTTTGTTTCCGCTTCGGCTTTTTGTTTAGCTTCTTCTTTAATTCGGGCTTCAACTTTTAGTTGCTCTTCTGCCGCTTGTATTTTTTCTACTGCTTCTTTAGCTTGCTGGTTGCGCAGATTTTCCTGGCGAATTTTTTGTTCTGCGGCTTCTTTATTCTTTAGCTCGTTTACTTCCCATGTTATACGATCTTTTTCTGCCTTTAAATCATCCATTGTTTTTTGGCGGGCAGAGGTCTGTGCTTCTTCATTCTTTTTCTGCGCTAGTAATTCCTGTTCTGCTTTTTGCAATTCCGCTTTTGTGCGACTTAGCGATTCTACTAATGCCCTGTGTTCGCTTTCGGCTTTAGCGCGAAGTATAGAATCCTGCATGGCCTTGGTGGTTTCCAGTTTTTCGCGCTCTTCCATTTCGCGCGCAATTTTTTCCTTTTCATCCCGCAACTGGCGCAGCGATTCCTGCAACTCTTTTGCCTCAGTATGCAAACTTGCCTTACCCAGCGAATCTTCATAGGCTTTTTTAAGCGCGGCATCTCTTCCCAGTTCTGCCTTTACGCGCTCCAGGGAATCTTGTCGCGCTTTTTGGCGGGCAACTACAGTAGCTTTTGCATTGGTGACTGAATCCCGAACAAACTTAGCGTGAGCAGCCGCTACAGCTTTGTTCAGCGAATCTTCATACGCTTTACGCACAACCAACTCTTTAGCCGCTTTTGCTTTTTGTGCACTTACCAGCACAATAGAATCTTCGGTAAATTTTTTGCGCTCTGCCAATTGCACCTTGGTTATAGAATCATTCAAGACCTTTTTATCGGCTTGCTCTTTGGCCAGGCGCAACTGTGCTGCTGTGCTAATAGAATCAGCAATAAACTTGGTGCGCACCGCTAACTGAACTCTTGCCACCGAATCTTCTTTCGCGTTTTTCAACGCCAAATCTTTGGCAGCTTTTAGTTCAGCCACTTTTACTTTGGTTAGAGAATCTACCAGTAATTTTTCGTGCGCGTTGGCAGCAGCAAGTACTTTGTTTATAGAATCTTCGTAGGTTTTTCTTGAAGCCAATTCTTTAGCAACTCTATCCTGTTCAGCTTTTGTTCTGGCTAAAGAATCTGCTACAAACTTAGAACGAACAGCAGCCAATGTTTTAGCCGTAGAATCCTGATAAGCTTTCTTTAAAGCCAATTCGCTGGCAATTCTTGCCTGCTCTGCTTTTGCTTTTGCTAAAGAATCCAGAACAGATTTTGCACGCATAGAAATAACAACTTTGCTTACTGAATCTTCATACGCTTTGCGCGCAATAAGTTCTTTCGCCACTCTTGCTTGTTCAGCTTGGGTTCTTGCCAATGAATCTTCCACAAACTTAGAGCGAACTGCAGCCAATGTTTTAGCAGTAGAATCTTGGTAGGCTTTTTTCAATGCCAGTTCGCTCGCCACTCTTGCCTGCTCTGCTTTTGCTTGTGCTATAGAATCCTGTTTAGCTTTTCCTTTTGCCGCTACTTCAGCTTTTACTTTCAATACAGAATCCTGAACAGATTTTGCACGCATGAATGCAACAATTTTGCTTACTGAATCTTCATACGCTTTGAGTGCTGCAAGTTCTTTTTCAACTTTTGCTTGTTCTGCCTGGGCTCTAGCTATAGAATCTGCTACAAACTTAACTCGAACGTCCGCCAATGCTTTAGCCGTAGAATCCTGATACGCTTTTTTTAATGCCGCCTCGCTCGCAATTCTCGTTTGCTCTGCTTTTGCTTGTGCAATAGCATCCTGTTTAGCTTTTTCTTTTGCCGCCACTTCTGCTTTTACTTTTAATACAGAATCCTGAACAGCCTTTGCACGCATAGAGGCAACTACTTTGCTTACAGAATCTTCATACGCTTTAAGCACAGCAAATTCTTTAGCTGCTTTTTCTTTTTGTGCAGTTACAAGTGCAATAGAATCTTCGGTAAATTTTTTTCGCACCGCCAACCGGACTTTAGCCAATGAATCGCTCAAGTCTTTTTTATCTGCTTGTTCTTTGGCTACGCGCAACTGTGCTACTTTACTAATAGAGTCGGCAACAAATTTAGTGCGTAGGGCAAACTGAACTCTGGTAACAGAATCTTCTGTTGCCTTTTTAAGTGCCAGTTCTTTTGCTGCCTTTTGTAGTGCTGCACTTGCTTTAGCTAACGAATCCAAAACAAATTTTTCACGCACTCTAGCCGTTGCAAATACTCTATTGATAGAATCTTCGTAAGTTTTCCTTGAAGCCAATTCTTTTGCTGCTCTGTCCTGTTCTGCCTTTGTACGGGCAACAGAATCCTGAACAAATCTAGCGTGTATAGCAGCCACGGCTTTGCTAACTGAATCCTGATAGGCTTTCTTTAACGCAAGTTCTTTAGCCTCTCTTGCCTGCTCCGTTTTTACTTGCGTAACAGAATCTTCCTTAGCCTTCTTTAGCGCTAGTTCGTTGGCAGCTTTTTCTTGAGCTGTCTTCGCTAATAAATCGTCCTGCAGTTTTTTTACAGCGGCTTCCTGTGCAAGCTTTTCAAGTCTTACTTTTTCTTGTGCTATTGAATCATCTTTCTCTTTTTGCTTTTGCATAGCTAAAGCCACCATGCGTATATCGGCTTCTTCTTTAGCTGCGGCAATAGAATCTTCTTTTGCTTTTTGTTGTGCTGCTAAATCCTGCGCTCTTCTGTTGGCTTCTTCCGTTTTCTGTTTAGCAATTTCTGCTTCCAATAATTTCCTGCGTTGCTCTGCATCTTCTTTCTGCTTCGCAATGTTGGCCAAAACAGAATCACCCATTTTTCTATTCGCCACCGGTTCATCGCGAATTACTACTACTTCTAAATTCGGGTCTTCCTTTACTCTTTGCTTCTTACTTACCGTAATTCCTCCAGCGGTAGCTTTCTTCTGCTCAGCTTCTTTTTTCTTTAAATCGTCAATTTCCTTTTTTGCTTCTTCTAGCTCTGCCTGAAGTTTAGCGTTTACATCCTGCACGCTTTTCAGCTTTTTATCTTCTGCTACAAATGGTTGCTTTTCAGCAATAGAAGACTTTGTTACATCAATTACCGGTTTTACATTAGAAGCAATCGGTTTGTTTGCATCATATCCTTCGCGCGCTGTCGTAGTGGGATAAAGCATCGCATCTAAAACAATATCCAACTTGTAATCTAGCGGCTGATTAAAACCAATGGTAGAAATGTAGAAAGTGGTGTCTTTGTATTTATTAAAAACTCCTTCGGAACGTTTATCAATAGAAACACGATAGTTGGTTTCGTATTCCATTTTAAAATTGTAACGCCCGTCAATATCAGTGGTCAGTCTGTTTTCCTGGCGCGTCATTACGTTCTTCAAAATAATGGTCGCGTCCTTTATCGGAAAATCTTGATCAGCGCTTTTAATTATACCCATTAACCGCATACCGTCTTTCTTCAGCTTTACAGTTACGTTTTGTGCCGATGGTATTCCTTTCTTATCTGTAGTAATGGTGTATACCGTGTCCTTATACCCGCTGTAAGAAATTTTGAGCGTATATAGTTGGTCCTTAGCCGGAGTAAATTTGAACGCCCCATCAAAATAAGTTTTGATGGTTTTAAACGGCTTATAGTTTTCGGTTACTTCAACCGTTGCCTGATAGATGGTCGAGGAAGTGCTGTCTGCCTTTCTTACAAAGCCATAAAAATCCTGCGCAAAAGCTTGCGAGCAGGCAAAAGCAATAAATAACAGCGTAAATATTTTCTGCTTCAAAGTTAATGTCAATCTGGGTAACACTGAATTTTAATTCAAGTGCAATTTAGGTTGCAAATACTTAGCTGTATACGAAGTTTTTACACCAATGATTCCCTCGGGTATACCCTGGTAGACAAGTTGCCCGCCCTCATCGCCCCCTTCAGGGCCTAAATCAATCAGCCAATCGGCACATTTTATCACATCCATGTTATGCTCAATTACAATTACAGAGTGTCCCGCTTCTATCAATTGATTGAAACTTGACATGAGCTTATTGATGTCGTGAAAGTGCAAACCGGTAGTAGGTTCATCGAAAATGAAAAGGATTGGATTTGGTGCTGCGCCTTTATTTAAGAACGAAGCCAGCTTAACCCGCTGTGCTTCACCACCGCTTAATGTTGAACTGGATTGACCCAACTTTACATAACCCAAACCAACCTTCTGCAAAGGGAGAAGTCTGGAGGTTATGTCTCTGTCTTCTTGAAAAAACTCGACTGCTTCGTCTACACTCAGTTCAAGAATTTCATAAATATTCTTGCCTTTGTATTGAACTTCAAGAACTTCTTCTTTAAACTTTTTTCCATTGCAGATTTCACATTTCAAATGCACATCGGCAAGGAATTGCATTTCCACCACTACTTCGCCTTCACCCTTGCAGGTTTCGCATCTGCCGCCCTCTACGTTAAAGGAAAAATCTTTTGGTTGATAACCCCGGAGTTTTGAAAGCTGCATACGCGCATATAAATCGCGAATACCATCATACGCCTTTACATAGGTTACCGGATTAGAGCGCGAACTTCTTCCCAACGGATTTTGGTCAATCATTTCTACAGCAGTAATTCGTTGCATATCGCCTTTCATCTCTCGGAAAGTTCCGGGCTTCTCACCCGCACCATCAAACATGCGCATTAAGGCAGGGTAAAGAATTTTCTTTATCAAAGTAGTTTTGCCCGAGCCGCTTACACCGCTTACCACCGTTAACGCACCAAGCGGAAACTTAGCGCTGATGTTTTTCAAGTTATGTTGCGTGGCCCCAATTATCTCAATCCAATTAGATGGCTTTCTTCTGTTAACAGTATAAGCAATTTCCAAATCGCCATTCAAATATTTAGCGGTTAGGGTCTTTGCTTTCAGCATATCTTTCGGGCTGCCGTTATATAATACTTCCCCTCCAAAAATTCCGGCTTCAGGCCCCATATCAACAATATGGTCGCTGGTTTTCATAATGTCTTCATCGTGTTCCACTATCACCACCGTGTTACCTAAATCGCGCAAATTTTTTAGCACTGTTATCAAGCGCTCTGTATCGCGTTGGTGCAAACCGATACTCGGTTCGTCTAAAATATAAAGCGAAGAAGTGAGGTTACTCCCGATAGAGCGCGTCAAGTTTATACGTTGTGTTTCACCACCCGAAAGTGTATTCGATAAACGATTGAGGGTAAGATAACCCAAGCCCACGTCCATCATAGTTTGCAGACGGCTCTTTACTTCCAGCAAAATTCGTTTGGCAATAATGTTCTCAGATTCGGTGAGCGATAAATCTTTAAAGAACTTGTGCATCTCTTTAATAGGCAGCAAAGTTAATTCAGAAATATTCATCCCCTGAATTTTCACATACTGCGAGTCTTTGCGAATGCGCGAACCTTTGCAATCGGGACAAGTTGTTTTACCGCGAAAGCGCGAAAGCATTACGCGGTATTGAATTTTATAGCTCTGTGTTTCTAAGTAACGGAAGAAATCGTGCAAGCCTTTAAAATACTCGTTGCCGTTCCAAAGCAGTTGTTTGTGTTCTTCATCCAGGTCTTTATATGACCGATGAATTGGGAAATCGAACAACACGCCTTTTTTAATCAACGGCTCTGCCCACTCGCTCATCTTATCACCCTTCCAAGGAGAAATTGCACCTTCGTAAATCGACAATTCCTTATCGGGAACAATCAAATCTTCATCAATACCCATTACTGTTCCAAAACCTTCGCAGGTTTTACAAGCCCCATAAGGATTATTGAAGTTGAAGAAATTCGGATTCGGTTCTTCAAACGAAATGCCATCGGCTTCAAATTTATTGGAGAACGATTTCGCTTTCCCTTCGCCAAATTCAATTATACAATCACCATGCCCTTCGCTAAAAGCAGTTTGAACTGAATCTGCTGCGCGTGATTTCAAATCTTCATCATCGTGTTTTACCACCAATCTATCTACCAGTATTTTTATAGAAGTTTGCTTCTTCTTCAACGCCTCTTTATTCTCTAACAACTCTTCAATCTTTGCTATTTCATCACCAAATTTTATTCTGGTAAATCCTTTTTGTAGAAGAAGTTTCAAATCGTCCGCAAACTTCTCGCGCACTTTATCTTCAAAGAAAATGAAGATTTTATCGCTCTCGTTCTGCTTGAAAATAAAGTTCACTACGTCCATTACTTCATGCTTAGTAACCAATTCTCCCGTTTTAGGCGAATAGGTTTTACCCACGCGCGCGAACAAAAGGCGTAGATAATCGTATATCTCGGTAAGCGATCCAACGGTTGAACGTGTGGTTCGTGTAGATACTTTTTGTTCAATAGCAATAGCCGGACACAATCCTTTGATATAATCTACATCGGGTTTGTCCATACGATTGAGGAACTGTCGGGCATAAGAAGAAAGCGATTCAACATATCTTCTTTGTCCTTCGGCATAAAGTGTATCAATGGTAAGCGATGATTTGCCCGAGCCGGAAACACCGGTAATAACAATAAATTTGTTCTTCGGCAATTCAACATCTACGTTCTTCAAATTATGAACGCGCGCGCCTTTGATAAAGATTTTTTTTTCGCTGGCAGAAAATTTATTTGGTAATTTCAATTTTATTAGTTTATCTTCGGTAACATAAATCAAAAACAAGTCCTATAGCAATCTAATTCTACCTCATATTTTCTAAGATTTGCAAAGTTAATTTTTAGGGCTTTTTATTCAAGTAAATTTTAAGTATCGAACTCTCCTCTACTTTAGGTTGTAAATTGTTTTTTTCTGCTGCAAACGCAATGTTACTGCAATAGGCAACAATACAATCATCGTTCAGTTTTATAAATTATTTATTAACCAATTTAAAGATTCAGACAAACGATTGAATTTTCTTTTTGCAGGTCAATCTAAAATCCAAAATCTAAAATTTTAAATAGTTAGCCTATAAGCCACCTCTACGTTTTTTATTCACTCAAAACGTAACCATATGCGCACTCAACTAATGAGCGATCAGGAATTGGTAGACCAATACCTCGCAGGCAACGAACTTGCCCTTGAAAGATTAATAATCCGTCACAAGGACAAGATTTACACATCCATCTACTTAATGGTAAAGGATGAATTTCTCGCTGAAGACATTTTTCAGGAGACTTACATTAAAGCCATTGACTACTTGCGCAGAGGCAAGTATAACGAGGAAGGCAAATTTGCCCCTTGGGTCGCGCGTATTGCTTACAATTTGTGCATTGACCATTTCCGTAAGCTGAAACGCACTCCGGGAATTGTTACCAGCGAAGGCGATGATATTTTCAAATACATGAAGTTTGAGGAAACTCCGTTGGAGGAGCATGTTCATCTTCAAAAATTTGAAACTAAACTGAAAGAGTTGATTGAACAACTGCCCGAAGAGCAAAAAGAGGTAGTGATACTTCGTCACTTCTTCAATTTCAGTTTTAAAGAAGTTTCAGATTACACTAAATCTCCAATGAATACTTGCCTAGGAAGAATGCGCTACGCGCTGATTAACCTGCGTAAGTTGATGGAAGAAAATCAAGTAGCGGTTAGATAAACCACTAAACTTATGTTGTTGGTAGTCCGTCTCGAAATTTCGGGGTGGACTTTTTATTTACTCAAACTCCAACATCACTTGGTTCTTCTCTACCGCTTTACGTAGCTCTACGCTCACCTTTTTAATTTTGCCATCTCGGGGCGACTTGATAACGTTTTCCATTTTCATGGCTTCGAGGATTAAAAGGGTATCGCCTTTCTTTACTTCATCGCCAACGTTTACTGATACGTTAATAATAAGCCCCGGCATTGGTGCTTTAATAAACTGAACAGCCGAAGACGTTTTGGCACTGATACCAAGTTGCTGCAAAAGCAAATCGTTTTTGTCTTTAATACTGATTTCGTAATCGTTGCCGGTTACGTTCAGCACCATTGTTTTTTCTTCAGCATTAAAACTAATGAGCGTAGCGTTATAGCTTTTGCTGTCTTTAATAATGTGAAATGTGTTCTCACGCACTTCAATCAAATCCCAGTCAACCGCAGTTCCGTTGAGGTTAGTGCCTTCTACTGTAAATTCTTTTTTGCCGTTGATGGTCGCTTTTATCATGTAGCAAGTTTAGAAAAGAAATAATTCAAATACATTTTTAGCCACTAATTTCACGAATTAAAAATTTCCTCAAACTCAATTCGTGCAATTAGTGGTATCTCTTTATAAAAAGCGTTCAACGTTCACTTCGTTCATTAAACTTTCTTTGTTCAATAAGTGATTCGTAAAGTGATTAGCAAAAAACGGAGCCAATGAAATTCCTTTGGTTCCCATGCCATTGAAAATTCCAACGTTCGGATGCTCGGGGTTAAAACCAACAAAAGGTCTCCTGTCTTTTACCGTTGGGCGAATGGCTGCTTTGTGCTCAACAATCTCAAAAGGCGCAGTCAAAACGGTGGTAAGATTTCCAACCAATTCATTCTTTCCATTTTCGCTTGGCTGTTCATCTTCATAATTCCATTCATGAGTAGAGCCGATGTAGTAAAGATTCTCTTTCTGCATGGGCATAATGAAAACCTCTCCGTTAATTACTTTGTCGGGGTAGAAGTTTTCAATTCTTACTATCAAACATTCGCCTTTTGCCAATTGAAAGGGAAGGAAGTTGAAGTATGGATTGTGTATAGCATTCGCACCTTCGCAAAAAATAATCTTGCGTGCCTGTGTGCCTTTATAAGAAAGGGAATCCTGTTCCACTTTCAATTCAGCAAACGCAAACTCTTCTTCCAGTAAAGCATCTTTCTGCTGCAACAGATTCCTGTAATTCAACAAAAACTTATCCGCATCTAACTGACTTCCTCCGTTTATTTCAAATCCTCCAAAATCGTTTTTCACTTTTTGGTTATCTAAATGAATGATGTTTTCATTCTTTAAATAAGGAAGATATTCAGGCAATGCACAACGAGCACTCCAATCGTTCTGCGCTTTTACAGAATCAAAAAGTTTGATGATGGGCGTAGAATGATAAAGCTCTGCTTTAAACAACTCTTCAAACTCACGATATGTTTGTTCCGCAAACGGAAACATCTCATCAACTAACCAAGTTTTTACAAATTTTCTTCCGGTAATAGGATTTGAAATGCCCGAAGCAACATTGCTGGCAGATGATAGATTCAACTTATCAATCACCAGAACTTTCTTGTTGGCTTTCATCAAAAACCAAGAAAGCATAGAACCGGCAATACCCTGACCGACTACTATATAATCGTACACGGATCTAAAATAAATGTTCTGTGTAGAGCAAGCATTCTATCTGAAATAAGACAAATCCTTTTTCTCTTTTGTTGGTGGCGGTGGTGGAATAAAATCGTTGTTATCATCTGGCGATGCAACTGCTTTCTGAATTCTCTTTCTAAAATAAATGAAAAGGAAAACTTCAAACATAATAGCGAATGGTTCAAACATCATCGCGCTTTTCACTGCTTGTTCGTCTTTCAAGGCATCTACTCCAAATACGCTCAAGAAAATGTAGCCGAACATAAATATCATTACGAAGAATGCCGCCAAGTAATTCAGCAAATAAGGCCAAGGCGAAACACCGCGCTCGCGCGCCATGCGGTTTAGCTGGTAGCAGAAAATAATCACTAGTATTAAGTCTATCATAAAATGTCTTTTAGTTCTTGTTGAATTTTCTTTGGCAATCCGCGCACTACTTCATCGTAACTGTGGTCAATCATCCAGAGTAATTCTTTGCGGGGAATGTTTCCGGTGTCAAAGTAAACACTATTCCACATCTTTTTGTTCATGTGGTAACCGGGCATTACATCTTCATACTTCTCGCGATACTCCTCTGCCAACTCCGGATTCATTTTTAAGTTAATGCGAAAAGGATTCGCATCTAAACTCGTCAGCAGAAAAATCTTCTCCATTACCTTGAACACCAACACCTCTTCACCAAACGGAAACCCCTCGGTTACTCCCTCTTTAGCAAGGCAATAGTCCCTTACCTCTTCAACGTTCATTTCCCTTTATTCATTATTTTGTCGGAGAAAGATGAGAAATCTTTTAACGATTTTTCGAGATACTTCTTCCTTTCTCCCTGCAAATTCAACTCCTCCAGCGGATTAAAGTTCTTATCTACAAATTCAAACGTGGGCTCGCTGCCGTTATTACCTACAGGGGCAAACATCCAGTTACCCGCGCGCTTCACAAAGCGCTTGTCACCTTCTATAAACGCTAACTGATTGTATTTATACTTATCCATCGTCTGCTCTTCGTTGTTATACCAATAGCTTTGCATTACCGGTAAGTTGTTTTCGCTTTCGCGCAGCAGGGTTCCGCCTTCGTTATCCAAACCACAACTGTTTAATATTTCGTGGTGCATGAACCGCGAACTCACATTGTATGTTTTCGTTTCTGCCTTTTTGTTTTCGTGGTCCAGCCAAAACAAAGGCACCTTATTTCCTCCATCGGTTACGTTGCTAAAGTGATACTGCCAGCCCTGGTCTCCAAAGTTGTCCCCATGGTCGCTGCAAAACACAATCAGGTTGTCTTTATCCTCGTGCATCTCGCGACAAAAGTTGTTGATGTCATCGCGAATAAGTTTCCACGCAAGTTGCTGCTTCTTTCTCAACAAATCCAAATCGGGCTGCTTTATAAAACTGTTATCCTTCTTCAAAAAGCTTTGCGATAGAAAATGAAACAACACCTGCCACTCATGAATCTTCCCAAGCAACGATTTATTCATCATAGTAAACGTATCGGCAATGTGATACGGGTAATGCGTTTCCATCAAATTGATAAACACAAATGCCCCCTGTCCTTTAGCATTGTTCTCCTCAATCAACTGCTTTGCCTTTGCAAACGAATCGTGCGAAGTTTTCTGCGCCCAAATAATTCCCTGGCGCAAATCTTCACTCGCCTTATCAAAAAACTGGTCCTTTGGTTTCAAAATCATTTTGCGCACGCGCGGCCGGTTAAGCGCCAGCACCGTTTGCAAAAGCCATTTATGCTTGGTAGGCGTAAACTGCCAAGTCTTGTGCACCTCATCAAAATCCTTACTCACATTAAAAATATCCGTGGTCACGCTGTTAGCAGTAACCATAATAGGCTTATAGTTAGAGCGCTTCAGTTTGGCGGCCAGCGAAGGCACATCGTCCCGAAACCAACGGCTTTGCGAAGTAGTGCCGTGTTCGTGCGGCATCATCCCCGTAAACATACTGGTGGTAGCTGGCAGAGTCCAGCATGCAGCCGAACGGGCATTGGTAAACTGCGTTCCGTTGTTTTCCAGATACGGAATACCGGGACCACCATCGCGGTAAACGGCATCGTATCGCAGGCTATCGGCTACTATTAAAATTACATTGCGTGGTTTTGCCATCGGGGTGGCGAAAATAGGCGTATAAACCGAAAAGTGAAGAGGTAAACTGAGAATGTTACGGGCGAAAATTACGTAGCGATTAAGCCTTTTTACATAATTTTGCAGACTCGAAAACTCCCCTTTAAAACAAAAGATTACCCAAGGAAATATTGAAAGCAACCATGCGAAAACAGAAGTGAATCAATGGAAGGCAGCATGTTACCAAGACCCAACAGTATATTAGCGAGCAATAACACTAGATTACCATGCCCTAACAGCACATTTTTTAAAAAAAATAAAATCGAATTTTAACAGCTTTCTATTGTAAGACTTATCCTCTCTCCTACTTTTCCTTTTTCTTAACCGTTTCTTTACTCAGCAAAACCGAAATACCTACATTAAAACCAATATTGCTAAAAGGTCCAGTAGGGCGAATATCGTCCTTGGGTTTTGTTTTATCGTAGTTTGGATTATAATCTGCATTGTTCGAACTTCCGTCCAGCTTATCTACGAAATTGAACTCGGTGCGGTAAACGCCTCTGTCGGCAATGCGGTCTTTACCATCCGTTTCCCATTGCGTAATTTTAGATGACTTAGCCCTAGTTACTAAATATTGTCCATTCATTTCTGCGGTTACCATTAAATACGGAAGCGGGCGATATGCCACACCCAGCGCACCGTTCATGCCAATAGAAACCGTACCTTCGGTTTTCAGTTTTACATCTACGTGTTTGCCAAGGTAGTAAGGTTCGTCTTTTATTAAACCTAAAACAATGGTATCTACATCAATAGAAACTTTATGCTCTAACGCGCCATATATAGGAAGCGAAATACCTAAGCGACCATACGGATAAACTTTCCAACCCGGTTTAGCGCCTTGTATAATAAGCGAAGGCATGAGTGAAATACCCAGCGCACTGGTAGAGATATTTGCCTGCATAAAGTAATAACCCAATGCTTGGTATTGCGGTGGCGGACCTTCTACCAAACGTTGTGTTAAACCACGGGTTTGCTGGCAACTAAATGTTTTGCTCTTTAAAACTGAAATGCCCATTTCAAAACCTATATAAGGGTTTATCATATAGCCTAAGCCAAGTGTAAAATTCATTCCGTTGCCGTAAGAGCCTTTAACGGGTTGGTACAAAGGAAGCGTATCGCTAATGTTAGCCATGGGCAGCAGTCCATCTTTTTCTGGAGAGAAAGGGTCAATCTTTGGCCCCATAATTCCTTCGCTGGTTTGTATGCCGGGCCAGGCATAGCCACCGGCTAGGCGCAAAGTAAAAAAGCCTTTCTGTTTAGTTTTTTTTTCGGGCGTTTGCGCCACTGTAATTTGAAAAAATGCGCCAATCAGAAGCAAAGCAATGGGTAGTTTTTTTTGCATAGCAGTTTTTTTGAGTCCACTATATTACAAAAAGAATTTTGGTTAAAAAGAATAAGCGTGCCACAGTTTAAAACCGTGGCACGCTTACATCCCAAGACCCATTAAAAAACAGTAATAAACCCTAACTGCACGGTAAACCCGCGTGGGTAAATAGAATATTGCCTATCTACTACAGAATGTAGCACATTGTAAGATACTACCAGCGGAATAAAAATATTCTTGCTTTGAAGAAGGTTGTAACCAGCACCCACTAAACAAGCGGGAATGAATTTTTGAGTATATATGACATCAAACTTACTAGATCCGTTTGGGAAGATAGTTTGCGTGTAACGTAGAGGAATTTTTCTACCCAACAATTCCAATTTTACCCGGGCAAACAAACCGCGCCAAATAGTGTAATGAATAAGCGGACCAGCGCCATACGTTTGTATATTATACTTCAACCCATTGCCTTCGTTAATCTGCGTATAAGAATATGTAACCCCACCGCCAATAAATAAACCCACATTGCCCGATTTAGCTTTTGCCTTTTCAGGTTGCCATACACGATACGCTACAGAAGGAGAAAAGCCAATATCTATTCGTTGTTGGCTGATGGAAAGATTGATAATTGGCTCAATCAATAATTTAGACATATCAAACTTCTTAGGCTTGCTGAAACCCTTAAAGTCTTTGGCATCGGGTGGCTTTTGGTCATTTTTCTTTTCTTCGGTTTGCTGGTTAGGCTTGCTGCTGGGTGGCGGCAATTCATCATCTTGCGCCCAAGCTAAATTGGAGGCAAAAACAAAAAGAGAAAAAAGAAGCAACAGTTTTTTCAAAGCAGAAATTTGAAATGAATTAACGGAATCGAAAGTAAATTATTTTCTGTCACAAGTTCATTCTTAAAAGTTAAAGCGTGTGAAACAGGTTTTTGTATTTTCATTTCTATATGGAATCCAAATTCATTCAAGCCAACGGCATTAAACTACATTACATAAACGAAGGAACTGGCCAATTAGTTGTGTTGCTACACGGCTTTCCAGAGTATTGGTATGGCTGGCGAAATCAGATTCCGGTTCTGTCAAAACAATACAGAGTAGTAGCGCCCGACATGCGCGGCTATAATTTGAGTGATAAACCAGAAGATGTTTCAGCTTATAGAATTGAAATCCTCGCAAAAGATATTGCCGAACTAATAAAAGCACTGGGTGAAGAACGGGCCATTGTAGTTGGTCACGATTGGGGCGCAGCTGTGGCTTGGGCTGTAGCTTCACTATATCCTGAAGTGGTAAAAAAATTAGCCGTTCTTAACGTTCCTCATCCGGCTGAAATGAAACGCGCGTTTATGGAGGTCAATTTTTCGCAGTGGAAGAAGAGTTGGTACATCTTCTTTTTTCAAATCCCCTTTCTGCCTGAAAAGATAGTCGGCACGGAAAGATTTTTTCGGCAAACATTTGCAAAGATGAGCATGAACAAAAATGCTTTTACCGAAGAAGATGTAAAGAAATATGTAGAAGCATACCGCCAACCGAGAATGATTAAATCTATCATCGCCTATTACCGCGCCATGTTTCGTGGTGTTTTTTCGGCTGTGCATCTTCCTAAAATAAAAGCACCTGTGCTTATGCTATGGGGCGAACACGATGCAGCCCTCGGCAAAGAACTTACATACAACACCCAAAGACATTGCGAAAACACCTGTGAAATAATCTATGACCCCAGCAGCGGTCATTTTGTACAGCATGATAATGCTGATTGGGTAAATGAGAAGCTGTTGAAGTTTTTCAGCGAGTAAAGGCTATTTGTAATCCAAATCAACAGAAAATTTTTCGGGATGCTTGCCTTCTATATTCTTATAGAAATCCATTATCTCTTTCATGTCTTTCTGCATATCGCCACTTGGGTAAACAATTCTGCCTACACCGGCTACTTTGTTTTTGTAATCTAAAAAGCCCAAACCAATGGGCACTTTTGCCCCAACGGCTACGTGATAAAAACCGGTTTTCCATTTGGTGCGCAAAGCACGCGTTCCCTCGGGGGTTACCATTACCGCCAGATTTTCATTTTGTCTAAAAAGCTCAATCATTGCTTCGGTCATGCTCTGTCTTTCTTCACCCGCTTTCTTAGGGCTCCGGTCAATGGCTATAGCACCCAATGGACCAAATACTAAACTGAACGGAAAGCGCATCCATTCCCTTTTTACTGTGTAGCGAACCGGAATATCCATCAGGTAAAAAGCAGCACGGGCAAAAAGTAAATCCCAGTTGCTGGTGTGCGGGGCGGCAATCATTACGCAACGGTTATAGCCTCCACCTACATGGTCTTTAAACGTCCAGCCAAAAATTTTGAAGATTAATTTTGAAATAAGTTTTCCCATAGTGGGCGAATGTAAACGAAAGCGTAAAATATTTTTCCCAACCGACCGTTTGGTAAATTAGAAACTGTTTCTACATTCGTATTCCCTTATTTAAAGGATATGCCTAAACAAAAGGTTGACGAGCAGATTATCATTATTGAAGCACTGAAGCTTTTCAGAAAGCAGAGCTACTTCAATACCTCTATGAGTCAGATAGCCGATGCCTGTGGCTTGCAGAAAGGTTCGCTTTATCACTACTTCCCCAGCAAAGAAGATTTGATGCGCAAAGTGATTAAGAATGTGCACGAGTTTTTCAAGACGAATGTGTTCAGTCATGCTTACGATAAGAGCATTGCACCGCAAATAAGATTAGAAAGGCTTTTCCTTTCTGCTGAAAAGGTTTTCCTAAATGAAGAAAAGGGAAATCTGTTGGGAAACATGGGAGTGGAAACAGCTTTAATGGCTCCTGAATTCAATTCATTAGTTCAGCGTTTCTTTCTTGATTTTTTTCATGCCGTAAAAACTATTTACCTGGATAAATATTCAGAAGCAGTTGCTACGGAATTAGCTGAAAGAAGTGTAGCGGAAATTGAAGGAAGTTTAATGTTTAGCCGGGTGTTTAACGAGCCTAATTATTTGCGCAATACCACTAAGCGGGTTTTAAACCGTCTGGAGAAAACCGGAGAGGCAAATGGAAAGGCAAGTAGCAAAGCAGTTGGTAAACGGGCAGTTCAAAAGGCTAAAAAATAAATTTTACCAAACGGTTGGTAGATAAAAAAATAAACATATAAATTCGTACTCCGATTTAAAACATACAAACAACTAATAAATAAATGGAAGCAGCAGCTACAGAGAAAAAGGCGGTGAGTGTAACTCCCGCAAAAGCAAGAAAAATTAAAACCGTTGCCGTACTCGGTGCCGGTGTAATGGGTTCGCGTATTGCTTTGCATTATGCCAACATCGGGCTAAAAGTTTTTTTGCTCGATATCGTAACTCCCGGTTTAAGCGAAGATGATGCTAAGAAGCCCGCGCTACGCAACAAAAAAGTAAACGATGAATTAGCATTTGCGCTTAAGAGTAATCCGAATCCGGTTTACGATAAAGCATTTGCATCGCGCATTACCACCGGTAACTTTGACGATAATTTAAGTTGGGTTAAAAATGCCGACTGGATTATTGAAGTAGTAGTTGAGCGCTTAGACATTAAGAAAATTGTTTTTGCAAAAGTTGAGCAGTTCCGCAAGCCAGGCACTTTAATTACTTCTAACACTTCGGGTATTCCTATACACTTAATGGCAGAAGGAAGGAGCGATGATTTCCGCGCGCATTTCTGCGGCACACACTATTTTAATCCTCCGCGCTATCTGCGTTTGCTGGAAATTATTCCAACAGCAGAAACTCATCCAGAAGTAATTGACTTCCTGATGAACTATGGAGATTTGTTCCTTGGTAAACAAACCGTTTTGTGTAAAGATACTCCTGCGTTTATCGCTAATCGTGTGGGGGTGTTCAGCATTGCAGCAGTTATTAAGTTGATGCAGGAAATGGATTTTACTATTGATGAAGTAGATGCATTGACCGGGACTTTAATTGGCAAGCCGAAGTCAGCAACTTTCAGAACTACCGATGTAGTTGGTCTGGATACCATGATTAAAGTAATGAAAGGCGCGCATGATAGTTTGCCGAACGATGAATACCGCGATGTATTGCAAGTGCCGGATTGGATTATGCAAATGGAAACCAACAAATGGTTTGGCGATAAAACCGGTCAAGGCTTTTTCAAAAAAACGAAAGATGCAAACGGTAAAAAATCGTTCGCTACTCTTGATTGGAAAACATTGGAATACAAACCTTCGGGCAAAACAAAATCTGCAACCACAGAATTAAAGAGCATTGAAAGTTTAAAAAAACGTTTAGCGGCTATTGCTAGACAAACCGATAAGCACGGAGATTTTTTACGCAAACTTACTTACTACGTTTCTGCTTATGTAAGCAATCGCATTCCTGAAATTAGCGATGAACTTTACCGAATTGACGATGCCATGCGCGCAGGTTTTGGTTGGGAAATTGGTCCGTTTGAACAATGGGATGCCATTGGTGTAGAGGCGGTTTTGAAAGGAATGAAAGAAGCCGGCTTTAAGGTGAATGGTTGGGTAGACGAAATGTTGGCTGGCGGTTTCAAAACTTTTTACAAAGTAGAAAACGGAGTGCAGAAGTATTACGACATTCCTTCAAAATCTTACAAAGCAATTCCGGGTCGCGAGGCGTTTATCATTTTGGATAATTACAAAGACCAGAAACCGGTTTGGAAAAATTCACTTTGTCGCATTGATGATATTGGCGATGGTGTGTTGAACGTATCGTGGGCAACAAAAATGAATTCGATTGGTGGTGAAGTAATTGAAGCCATTAATAAAGGAATTGACATTGCTGAAACACAAGGCTGGAAAGGTTTAGTGCTTGGGCACGATTACCCAAACTTTAGTGCCGGTGCAAACTTGGCGATGATTTTCATGTTCGCCTTAGAACAAGAATATGATGAATTAGATTTTGCTGTTCGCGCTTTTCAAAACGCGACTATGCGTTGCCGTTATTCATCTATACCGGTAGTAGCTGCTCCTCATGGAATGACACTTGGTGGAGGTTGCGAATTCTCGATGCATAGCGATAGCGCTGTGGCGAGTGCTGAAACTTATATCGGTTTAGTAGAAGTTGGTGTGGGTTTAATTCCTGGTGGTGGCGGAACCAAAGAAATGGCTCTTCGCGCCAGCGATGCTTACTATGCAGGCGATGCACAAATTCCGCAATTAGCAGAGCGCTTTACAGCTATTGCAACGGCTAAGGTTGCTACTTCTGCTTACGAGGCATTTGGTGTTGGTGTGTTAGATAAAAAGAAAGATGTGGTGGTGGTAAATCCATCGCGCTTAATTGCCGAAGCAAAAGATAAAGCATTGGAACTTTACAACAATGGTTACGTGCAAAAGCCACAGCGCGATGATATTACCGTGTTAGGTAAAGCAGGTCTAAGTGCATTATATGCAGGCGCTGCTTCGTTCAGAGTTGGGGCTTATGCCAGCGAACACGATTTTAAAATTGCACAGAAAATTGCTTGGGTTCTTTGCGGTGGCGATTTATCTAGCGAATCAAAAGTTACCGAACAATATCTACTGGATTTAGAGCGTGAAGCTTTTTTATCGCTTTGCGGTGAAAAGAAAACTTTAGAGAGAATTCAATCCATTCTAACTACTGGTAAACCATTGAGAAACTAAACATGAAAAACTTCTTTTTCATATTGTTTCTTATCAGCGCAACAGCTATTGCTTCATCTTGCGAGCCTGCAAAACAAGGCAGCTATGAAGCACCTGCAAGAAGTGTTGACGAAGGCGATGTAGAGAAAGGAGAGTTTGTTTTGAAGGTGGATTCATCAGTAGAAAGAGCCATTGCAAAAGATACAGTAAAAAGAAATTATAGTTTATAAAACAGAAAAAAACAAAATTATGGAAGCATATATCATAGCCGGTTCAAGAACCGCCATCGGAAAATCAAAACGCGGAGGATTCAGATTTACTACTCCCGTTGATTTGGCGTATTACGCTATTACCGATTTATTAAAAAAAGTCCCGCAACTTGACCCAAGTCGCGTGGACGATTTGATTGTAGGAAATGCAGTGCCGGAAGCCGAGCAAGGTTTGCAAATGGCGCGTTGGGTAGCGGTTCGTGCATTGCCGTTTGAAGTTCCGGGCGTTTCTATCAACCGTTATTGCGGTAGCGGTATTGAAAGTATTGCAATGGCAACTGCAAAAATTAAAGCAGGAATGGCCGATGTAATTATTGCCGGGGGAACTGAAAGCATGAGCTTGGTGCCAACCGTTGGTTACAAAACTGTTCCGAATTATGAAATTGCGAAAGTACATCCGGAGTATTACATAGGCATGGGATTGACCGCAGAAAATGTGGCAACTAAATATGGCATAACGCGCGAACAAGCGGATGAGTTTTCTGTTAATAGTCATAAGAAAGCAATCGCTGCGTTGGCTGCTGATAAATTCAAACAAGATATTGTGCCGGTGGAAATTGAAGAAACATATTTTGAAGGTGGTAAGAAGAAAACACGCAAGTTTACTGTGTCGCAAGATGAAGGTCCGCGGGCTGATACCTCTTTGGAAGGTTTGGCAAAACTGAAACCGGCTTTCAAAAATGGAGGACAGGTAACTGCAGGAAACTCTTCACAAACTTCTGATGCGGCTGCATTTGTTCTTGTTGTTAGCGAACGTGTAGTAAAAGAATTAAATCTTGAACCAATTGCCCGCATGGTTACTGCGGCAAGTGTTGGTGTTGACCCAACTATTATGGGTATTGGACCGGTTAACGCTATTCCAAAAGCATTGAAACAAGCAGGGTTAAAATTGGATGAGATTGAATTGATTGAATTGAACGAAGCATTTGCTGCGCAATCTTTAGCGGTAATTCAAGAAGCAAAATTGAATACAGACATCATCAACGTAAACGGTGGTGCGGTTGCTCTTGGTCACCCGCTTGGTGCATCAGGAACTTACCTTTTCCAAAAGTTGATTGGCGAAATGCAACGCAGAAAAAATAAGTACGGAATGGTAAGTGCTTGTATTGGTGGCGGACAAGGCATTGCCGGAATTTTTGAAAGACTTTAATTCTTAATACTAAATATTTAATACGATAATCATGAGCGCAACAACCGAAACCAAATCAGTTCTTAAAGGAGGTGAATTTCTAGTTAAAGAAACTTCCTCACAAAACGTCTTTATTAAAGATGAAATAAGCGAGGAGCAAAAAATGTTTGCACAAACAGCATCAGATTTTGTTGCTAATCGCATAGTGCCAAATGATAAGAAAATTGAAAAGCAAGAGCCTGGCTTAACACAGCAATTGATGCTAGAATCAGGTGAACTTGGTTTGTTGGGCGCTAGTGTGCCGGAAGAGTTTGGCGGCATGGGTGTAGATGTTTGCACCGACACGGTTATCAATGAAGAAATAGGAACGGCTCATTCATTCGCTGCTTCGTATGCTGCGCATACCGGTATCGGAACTCTTCCAATTTTGTATTTCGGTACTACTGAACAAAAGCAAAAATATTTAGCCGGTTTGTCAAGCGGAGAAATTAAAGCTGCTTACTGCCTAACCGAACCGGGAAGTGGTAGCGATGCATTAGGAGCAAAAGCTAAAGCCGTGTTGAGCGAAGATGGTAAGCACTACATTTTAAACGGACAAAAAATGTGGATTACCAACGCTGGCTTTGCTGACATCTTTACGGTGTTTGCAAAAATTGATGGTGAAAAATTTACTGGTTTTATTGTGGATGCTAAGAGCGAAGGAATTTCTTTAGGAAGCGAAGAAGATAAGTTGGGAATTAAAGGTTCGTCAACACGTCAGGTGTTCTTCAATAACGTAAAAGTGCCGGTTGAAAATTTATTGGGCGAAATTGGCAAGGGTCATAAAATCGCTTTCAATGTATTGAACATCGGTCGCTACAAATTAGCGGTGTTAAACTTGGGTGGCTCTAAAAAAACAATCAGCGTATCAACTAAATATGCTAACGAAAGAATTCAGTTCAATGTTCCTATTTCTTCGTTTGGTGCTATTAAACACAAGTTGGCAGAAATGGCCATCAGAACTTATGCTTGCGAATCGGCAACTTACCGAACTGGTGGTTTAATTGATGATATGATTGCCAACCTTTCGGCAAAAGGGACTGACAAAGTTCAGGCAAAATTGATTGCTGCAGAAGAATATTCTATTGAGTGCGCCATACTAAAAGTATTTGGTTCGGAAGTTTTAGCTTATGTAGTTGATGAAGCGGTGCAGGTTTTTGGAGGCACAGGATTTAGCGAAGAATATCCGGTAGCTCGTGCTTATCGCGATGCACGCATCAGCCGTATTTTTGAAGGCACTAACGAAATCAATCGTTTGTTAGCGGTAGGCATGTTGGTGAAGAAAGCAATGAAAGGCGAAGTCGATTTATTTACTCCTGCCATGGCGGTGCAAAAGGAATTGATGAGCGTGCCGGATTTCAGCACTGCTGATTCTGATGATTTCTTCGCAGCAGAAAAGAAAGCATTACAAAATGCCAAGAAGGCAATTTTGATGACAGCTGGAGCAGCAGTTCAAAAATTCATGCAGAATTTAGATAAAGAACAAGAGGTGATGATGAACATATCCGATATGTTGATTGAACTTTTTGTTTGCGAATCTACTTTGTTGCGCACTGAAAAACTAATCAGCGTTCGTGGTGAGGCTGCGGCAATTTTGCAAATTGATATGACCAAAACATATATCAGCGATGCATTGGAAAGAATAAACCTATCGGGCAAACACGCTATCGCATCTTTCAACGATGGTGATACACTTCGCATTATGCTAATGGGATTAAAACGCTTTACCAAATACGATTCTTACAACACTATTGCAGCAAGAAGAAGAGTTGCTGATAAGTTGATTGAAGAAAATGAATACTGTTTTTAAACTCAAATAATTATTCTAAAAAACCAAATCATGTCTACTACTACAACCAACCAAACAACCACACTTAAGGGCGGTGAATTCGTTATTAAAGAATCGCAATGGCAGGATGTTTATATTCCCGAGCAGATTGACGAAGAGCAAACAGCTATGCGCGAAATGACTAAAGATTTCATTCGCAAAGAAATTGACCCGCGTTTAGAAGAATTAGATAAAGACCCCATGAAGAGCGTGGAAATAATTGACAAAGCGGGTGAACTCGGTTTGCTTGGTTTGCATATTCCAGAAGAGTATGGTGGACTTGGAAAAGACCTTACCTCTTTTTCTTATGTAACTGAAGTTCTTGGTTGGGGTCATGGTGTTTCAGTAGCTATTGGTGCGCACACGGGTATTGGCACTTGCCCGATTATTTATTACGGTAACGATGCACAACGCGCTAAGTATCTTCCAAAATTAGCCACTGGTGAATTGAAAGCTGCTTATGCGTTGACAGAACCTTGGAGTGGTTCAGATGCCTTGGGTGCAAAAACAAAAGCGGTGTTGAGCGAAGACAAAAAGTATTACATTCTTAACGGGCAAAAAATGTGGATTACGAACGCAGGTTTTGCCGATGTGTTTGTAGTATTCGCAAAAATTGATGGTGACGATAAAAAGTTTACCGGCTTTATTGTTGAAAGAAGCTACGAAGGATTGAGTGTGGGCGCAGAAGAAAAGAAGATGGGTATTAAATCTTCATCAACGCGCCAAGTATTTTTCAATAACGTAAAAGTACCGGTAGAAAATTTATTGGGCGAAGAAGGTAAGGGCCATAAAATTGCTTTCCAGATTTTGAACATTGGTCGTTATAAATTATGTAATGGAGTATTGGGTGGTGCTAAACGCGCGTTAAGCGTAGCTGTAAAATATTCTAACGAACGTCAGCAATTCAAAACAAACATTTCGCAGTTTGGTGCTATCAAGCACAAGCTTGGCGAAATGGCTATTCGCACTTGGATGGCAGAATCTGCTTCTTACCGCGTTTGCGGATTGATTCAGCAAAAAGAGCATGAATTGAAAGATGCCGGTAAATCAATGACTGAATACTTGACCGGTGGAGCAGAAGAATATCAAATTGAATGTGCTTTGCTTAAAGTATTAGGAAGCGAAGTGTTGGACTTTGTGGTAGATGAATCATTGCAAGTTCATGGCGGTTACGGTTTCAGCGAAGAGTATCCAATGGCGCGTTCATACCGCGATTCTCGCATCAACAGAATTTTTGAAGGCACCAATGAAATCAATCGTATGCTTTCTATTGATGCTTTGTTAAAGTTTGCCATGAAAGGCAAATTGGATTTGATGACACCAGGTATGGCTATTCAAAAAGAATTGATGAGCGTTCCTGATTTTTCATCTCCAGATGCTGAAGATATTTTTGGTGAGGAAAAGAAAGCGTTGAAGAATGCTAAGAAAGCGTTCTTGTTAGTTGCCGGTTCTGCCGTTCAAAAATTGATGATGGCTTTAGACAAAGAGCAAGAAATTTTGATGAACGCATCGGATATGCTCATTGATATTTTAGCTATGGAAAGCGGAATGTTACGCGCAGAAAAATTAGTTAATCTTCACGGACAAGAAGCATCACAAATTTATGTTGACATGGTGAAATGCTATTTCTTCGATGCTTTGGATAGAATTAATATAGCTGGTAAATCTGCATTGGCGGCATTTGCCACAGGCGATGAACAGCGCATGATGCTAATGGGCTTAAAGCGTTTTACTAAATACGAAATGATTAATACCAAAGAAGTTCGCAGAACTGTTGCCGATAAAATGGTAGCAGAAAATGGCTATTGCTTTTGGGATTAATTTTTTCTAGACATCTGATTAGTAGAAGTATATAAAATATAAGGCGAGCCGCAACTTTGCGGCTCGCTTTGCGTAAATTCGGAACGTATTTTTTTTAGCTCAAACTATATCTGTAGTAATCGGTTATGAATACCTCTCAATTATTAAACCTTCTTTATACCAACCGCGAGTTAATTCAGCGGAATAATCTTCATGCCGTTGAGCATTTGCAAATGCTTCAAAAGGATTACACGCATGTTGCCGATGAAGAAGTGGTGCTGAATATTGAGCTCAATAAAAGTTTAGCGGAGTGGCATTTTTATTCTAGGCACAACAGCGCTATTGAAAACTCGCTTCGTATTGTTGCTAAATACAGTACTACTAAGTACCAAAATATGTTG